>NZ_JAUBQD010000001.1:207457-331947 GCF_036701085.1 Microcoleus sp. Pol7_A1 | reverse complement strand
TTCCTTCTTCCTTCTTCCTTCTTCCTTCTTCCTTCTTCCTTCTTCCTTCTTCCTTCTTCCCTCTTCCTTCTTCCTTCAATTAATCGCGGGCAATACCTTCGGATCTGGCCGCCAACTGTACTGCACCGGCGACAGCAATGGCAACTCTTTCGTCAAAAACAGACGGTATAATGTGCTCTTTGTCAAGCTGGGAAGGGCTGACTAAAGAGGCGATCGCGTAAGCTGCTTCCAAATACATACTGGGCGTAATCGTGGCAGCTTTGCAGTCCAAAGCACCTCGAAATATTCCCGGAAATGCCAAAACATTGTTAATTTGATTCGGGTAGTCACTGCGTCCGGTGGCAATGATTACCCCATCATCCACAATTAATTCTGGCTGAATTTCGGGAATGGGATTTGCCATTGCAAAAACAATGGGATTTTCGGCCATCAAACGTACCATCGCACGGGTGAGCACTCCGGGCGCGCTGACCCCTAAAAATACATCGGCACCGGCGATCGCATCTTCCAAAGTACCGCTCGAAGCCACAGCAAATTCTAGTTTTTCTGGGTTCATATCCGTGCGGTCTTGGGAGAGGACGCCTTTGGAGTCGCACATAATGATGTTTTCCGCACCTGCTTTACGCAGCAATCGGGCGATCGCGACTCCGGCCGCACCGGCTCCGTTAATCACGATACACACTTCTGCTATGGTTTTTTTGACGAGTTTCAAGGCATTAATTAATGCTGCCAAACTGACAATTGCAGTGCCGTGCTGGTCGTCGTGAAAAATCGGAATATCTAAGGTTTCCCGCAATCTTGCTTCGATTTCAAAGCAGCGGGGAGAAGAAATATCTTCGAGGTTAACGCCGCCAAAAACCGGGGCGATATTCTGCACTGTGCGAATAATTTCCTCGGTATCTTGGGTATTCAAACAGATAGGAAAGGCGTCAATACCTGCAAATTCTTTAAATAGCATGGCTTTGCCTTCCATGACTGGCAGTGCGGCGGCAGGGCCGAGGTTTCCCAGTCCCAAAACTGCGCTACCGTCGGTAACAATGGCAACAGTATTTTGTTTGATTGTAAGGTTGTAAACTTGTTCGGGGTCATTGGCGATCGCAGTGCAGATGCGGCCGACTCCAGGGGTGTATGCCATTGCCAAATCTGACTGGCGTTTGAGGGAAATTTTGCTAACTACGCTGATTTTTCCGCCGCGGTGCAAGTTGAAAGTGCGATCGTACACATCGATCACTTTAATATCAGGCAGCGCTTTCACTGCTTGGAGTATTTCTTCGTTGTGCTCGATGCTGTAAGCATCGACGGTGATATCGCGAACTGTAGTGGCGCGGGTTTGCTCGATCAAGTCAATTTGGCCGAAGTTGCCGCCGACAGATGCGATCGCGCTGGTAACTTTTGCCAGCATTCCCGGCTGGTTCGGCAGAGCAACCCGAATTGTTAAACTAAAGCTGGGATTTGGTGTCAGTTTTACCATGATGCCTTGATTTCAGATTTGAGAATTTCAATCTTAGATTTTATCGCCAATGTTAGGCATAAAATTTAATAATTCAAATTTTCAACTTAAATTTTTAACAAATTCTATGAGCCTGTGATACGATCGCTCTGCACTGCCAAGGGTGTCGCTGGGAAACTCATCTTTTTTTGAGTTGAGCTTTGCTTTGTGTATAGCTTGTGACTCGCCCACAAACAGCCTATTTTCTGTCAACTTCGCCGCGAACCGCGAATAGGAAGCGCGGGGCTAAAAACCTGGTTTCTGAGGTAAACGCGCGCAAGTCTTATCTATTTTTGAGAATATTTCTGCTTATTCTGAACACGAGCAGATATTTCGCAAAACTCTATTTTCCAGCGATACCGCCTAATTTCTGCTGCTGTCTTTTGAAGCGAGACACCCAGAAGAGTTAATGCGGCTTTTTGGTGGCCTTTATTGGGAAGGTAAAAAGTAGATGCACGGCTGTTTGAGCCTGCAGGTAAAAATCTGAGCGACTGACAAGCGGGCATTTGATATATATATTTTGCCTGCTTGTTTAACACTTGCCAAGGATTGCGAGTGCAACCTTGCAAACGATCTAATTACCTGCACTCTTTGCCCGATAATTCCAGGGACTGTAACTAACAGACAATCTACCCCGCGCCGGCACAGGCACAGGTTCAGCCGAACCGTGTACAGTTGCTGGTTGCTAACTGTCAATTTTATCGATCGGCCGCAGCATCGGCCCATATAATTGTAAAGAATTTGCAAGCCAGACAATCTGGGGGAACTTTTTCTAAGTCTTGCAGATCTACTGGTTGCTCTGCTTCGCTGCCGGGGGGAACTATGCACAGAGCAACTTGTCCGACTCCTGCCATGAGTTCGGCAACTCGCTCCAAAATACTGTCCATTTTTTCAATTAGTTGCTCTGCTGCATCCAGACTCGGCGCGATGATGAAAAAGGTTTTGACTCCATCGGGACAGGGAGCGAAGCCGAGAGTACACTCTCGTAATAGTGCTTGGGTGGAGAGACTGAAACCGTCGTAGAAGCGATCGATTACTGCTTGATAAAAGGCTTGGGTCAGAGAACGATCGCCAAAAATAGGTTGAGATAACATAACTACTTCCTTTCGTAGGATTTTTGGGAGCCTTGAAAAAATTTTAACATACCTTAATGTAAGGGATTTAACTAAATGATTTAGCGATCGAGATCATGGACTTGATGTGACATTTTTTAATTTGTGTAGCGATCGCAACTGTGATAAAATGTACTCTGTGTTAGCACTGCCAGTGATTTTGATCGCATCAGCAGCTCACAGCTAACTACAAAATTTCCTAGTAACTGGGGAGAGGGGGAGAGGGGGAGAGGAGGAGAGGGAGAGAGGGAAATTACGTAAGTAGTAACAGTATTATTGGCAAAAAGTGCTTAATTTAGAGTTTAAAATAAACATCCAATCAAAATATTAAACATGAACTCGATCGCCCAACAGTTAAAAGCAAGATTTGAAAAAGCATTCACCGCTGCATTCGGCGAAAATTATTCAGGTGCAGATCCGATGCTAGCTGCCGCCAGCAATCCCAACTTTGGGGACTTTCAGTGCAACGCGGCGATGAGTTTGGGGAAAAAGTTAGGAAAGCCCCCACGGGCGATCGCCTCGACAATTATCGAAAACCTAGATATTACTGATATCTGCGAAACCCCAGAAATCGCCGGGCCGGGTTTTATCAATTTGAAGCTGAAACCCGCTTATTTGGAAGCGCAAATTAGTGCGATCGCCGCCGACTCGCGTTTGGGGATTGAACCGGCGAAAACGCCTCAGACAATCGCGATCGACTTTTCGAGTCCGAATATAGCCAAAGAAATGCACGTCGGACACTTGCGATCGACAATCATCGGAGATGCGATCGCCCGCATCCTCGAATTTCAAGGCCACGACGTACTCAGAATCAACCACATCGGCGACTGGGGCACCCAATTCGGGATGCTGATCGCATATTTGCGCGAAGTTCACCCCGAAGCCCTCACAACCGCTGACGCCCTAGACTTAGGAGATTTAGTCGCATTTTACCGCCAAGCAAAACAGCGCTTTGACACAGACGAAACCTTCAAAGAAACCGCCCGCCAAGAAGTAGTAAAACTGCAAGCAGGCGCCGAAGACACCCGCCGCGCTTGGAAATTGCTGTGCGATCAATCGCGCCGCGAATTCCAAGTAATCTACGACTTGCTGGATATCAAATTAACCGAACGCGGCGAATCGTTTTACAATCCTCTATTGCCCGCAGTAGTCGAAGATTTAACCAATCTAGGTTTGCTAGTAGAAAGTGACGGCGCAAAATGCGTTTTTGTAGAGGGTTTCACCAACAAAGAAGGCGAACCGCTGCCGCTAATCGTCCAAAAAACCGACGGCGGCTACAACTACGCCACAACAGATTTAGCAGCAGTGCGCTACCGCATCCAAAAAGACAATGCAAAGCGCTTAATTTATGTCACAGATTCGGGACAAGCAAACCACTTTGCCCAAGTATTTGCAGTAGCCAGAAAAGCCGGTTGGATTCCTGAAGATGTCGAGATTGTCCACGTTCCCTTCGGTTTGGTATTAGGAGAAGACGGCAAAAGGTTAAAAACTCGTTCTGGCGATACAGTACGGTTGCAAGATTTGTTAGATGAGGCGATCGTCCGTTTCCGAGCCATCCTGGACGCCATATTAGCAAAAGAGGAGCGCGAAGAAACAGCAGAATTTAAAAATCGCGTTGCAGAAATAGTTGGCATCAGCGCCGTCAAGTATGCCGATTTGAGCCACAACCGCATCAGCAATTATATGTTCAGCTACGACCAAATGCTAGCGCCACTAGGCAATACAGCACCTTATCTGCTGTATGCTTACGTGCGCGTGCGGGGAATTGGTCGCAAAGGCGGGATTGATTTCGATAATTTAGATGCTAGCGCGCCAGTGGTTTTGCAATCTGATGCGGAGTTAGTTTTAGCCAAGCATTTATTGCTGTTCAGCGAAGTCATAAATGCTGTTGAGGGCGATTTGTTGCCGAATCGGATTTGTCAGTATTTGTTTGAATTGAGTCAAAAGTTCAATCAATTTTTTGAGCAGTGTCCGGTTTTGAAAGCTGAGGAACCGTTGCGGACTTCGCGGTTAATTTTGTGCAATTTGACGGCGAGGACTTTGAAATTGGGTTTGGAGTTGTTGGGGATTAAGGTATTGGAAAGAATGTAATTTTTTAACTCCTTAAAAGCTGTAGGGTGCGTGAGAGCAATAAATATTTGAATCTAGATGATGAGACTATTTGCACTCACGCACCGCCCAAAGTCTTGAACAATACCGATGCCACCGGAAATAAGATAATTTTAACCGCTGATGAACGCTGATAAACGCTGATGAAAGAGGATCGGATAGGGCGAGAATCTCTTCCCAAGTTCCCTCTCGTTCTAACATTTATGATGTCATTGCTTTTACTTTTTTTGAGATTTGGATTTACTTAATTGTAGCGCATCTCTAAAATCGAGCATTTACGGATTTTTGTTAACAACCAAGCTATCCAGAATGCCTTTAAACATTGTTACGACAATTTGGCGATCGTTATCTCTCATAAATATATCGTAGTTGGGAGTTGAGTTAATTTCTATTAACCAATATTGTCCCTTTTTATCTAGCGCGATGTCAAACCCCGCATAATTAATCGCCATTTCTGCAAAAACAGGTTTAACAAAATCTTCAATTTCAGAGATGAGATTGGGGTTAATTATATGTTTGGCTTTTGCACCTTCCCAGTGCAGCGGGCTTAAATTCCCCGCAAATTTAGCCTGAGATTTGTCTTTCTCGTACAGCAAAACTAGCTTTTCTTTGCAGAATACAGCCCGATATTCGCGGGCAATTTCGATATATTCTTGAGCTAGCGCCACATAGTCATAATCTTTGCTGTTGACGTTAAATATAATTTCTAGGGCTTCTTTAATTTGCTCTCTAGTTTCACACAAAAAAACATTGTTGCCGCCTGAAC
Source organism: Microcoleus sp. Pol7_A1 (assembly GCF_036701085.1). Lineage (NCBI taxonomy): Bacteria > Bacillati > Cyanobacteriota > Cyanophyceae > Oscillatoriales > Microcoleaceae > Microcoleus > Microcoleus sp. Pol7_A1. Next base: position 326,471 of record NZ_JAUBQD010000001.1, on the reverse strand, counting down.
CGCGATTTCTTTTGAGAATCACCGGGAAAGCGAATTTTTTGTTTACTTCTAAAACTATTGATTCAATATCTGGGAAACTCAAATACTTTTTATACTTCTCCTCGCAGTGAGGCGAGACAAAACCGAGAGTTCTGGGAGTATTTATTTTGTTGTTTAATAGTTGATAAGTATATTCTTTGTCTTTAAAAATCTCTGCTAATGACGCGCTGTTAAATGGCGTCATGTAATTGACAAAATAATATTCTTCGCCGCCCTGTTTGAGTCTAATCAAGTTTTGGGAAGGATGCAGGATTTCGTAAGAGATATTTAATTCCTCACAAGCTGCCAGCAGGATTTCAATATTGGTTAGCATAAAATGTAACTTAATTAGAAATTAATTTTCAAGATTTGAGATTAGAGAATCGCTTCCCAATCTCAAACCTCAAATTCGTTAGCGCAGCCCTCGAAGAGGATCGCACTTTTATCCAAACAACCGCTGCTGCCCGTTTGCCGCATCTTTCCCGGCATAAATCTCCCGCGTTCCCTTGGGAATGTAAATCCAATCGAATTCTTGCAAGCGGTTTGTCAAATTGGAAATGCTCACTCCCAATTCATCCCTCATTTTGTATAAATGCGACCACTTTGTTAAATCGCGTCCCTGTCTTTTTTCCTCCAAAATACACCGAGGCATCAACAAACAGCTTGCAAAATATTGCGCTTGCCATTCGATCGACAAAACCTTATTATCAGCACTCGCACCCCGACAAACAAACGGTTCCTCGACATCCAGGGCGGTTTTTCCTTCATTGCCCAAGTTTAATTCCAACTGTTCGACAGTGCCGTCTGCTTCGTCTTGATTGACGTGTAGCACCCAGTGTCCGATTTCGTGGGCGATCGTCGATTCGATGAAGCCCGGCGGTTTTTCGAGAATCTGTTCGTTGATTTCGATTAACCGCTGCTGCGGCAAAATCCTCGCCGCGATCGCACCTTCTTCATCCGGCTCAATGCACTCCCAAACTACGCCCAAATCCAGAAAATCAGCAACCGTTGTCGCATCAAAAGGCCATCTCGGAGCAAAATTTTGCGTTTTCTGCATCTGCATCAAGATGTCATTTGCCAAACGCTCGATCGATTCTTTGGGATAGAAGCAATACGGCTTAAAAATACTCACTATGAGGGGCCTCTCTTACGCTTCAAAAGACTGTTTGAGCCAATCTGGATTTTCTTGCATCCGGCGGAAAAGAGCCTGCATTTCCTTGGGATTTTGCTTCAGCAGCGCTTCGTACTGCTGCGGCAGTCTCCCCGCCAAGAAAATCAATTCCTCTTCGTTTATGTCTAGATTCCGCGCTAATGCTCGGATTACGTCCTCTTTTGGCGCATAATCGGCTCGATCGTTCTCCAACTTCGACAAATAAGTAAAGTCCACACTTAGCATAGCTGCAAGCTCACGTTGTGAGTAAGCTTTGTCCTTGCGAGCTTGACGGATCAGTCTTCCAAATGTTTGTTCCACGGTTTTTTGCCTCCTGACAAGCATTCTAGCCTGTTTTGATGAAAAGTTCAACAAAACACTTGACGGGAAAATCAACCCGCGCTACCATGAGGTTAGTTGACGGTTTAATCAACTAAGTTAACCGCCCTGGTAGGGTCAAAAGGGGAAATTATCCCAGGAAACAGCTACATATAGCGCCTTTAAATTCAGAGGAGTGAGAAGCGCTGGGCGTCAAAACGCTTGTACGCAGCAAATAAGGAGGAGCAGATCGCAAATGCTGAGAACCTGGACAGACACGCATTACAAGCTCGAAGACGATGACTGGCTATACATCGCCACCCACGAAGAACAAAGCTCAGCCTCACTGGTTTGTCCCGGCTACGCGCGGGATGGCGAAGGCTTCAGCATCCACTTCACCCCAGCGCACTTAGAAACGTTAGAGCATTTGCTCGCCGCGCTGCGGATTATCAAAGCTCAACAAGAGGCGATGCTTGAGTATACCTATCCAGAACCAAAAGCGACAACACATCTGATTAGGTAATCGAAGTTCGGCCGCGAGCAATGTACGAGATTTAACGGGTTACCAATTACCAATTCCCGGTAAAGCAGCAATAAATAAATAAGGAAAAACGAACCATGACTAAAACACAAGAAAGACCTACATTTTCAGTATTTGGTGCCAAACCGAGCAATGCTTTGCTAGTACCAGAAATCCCGATCGCCGTCCGCAATAACTGCCAAAGCGGCCAGTGGGCGATCGGCGACACCGACTACGGTTCCAAGTGTTCCATGACAATCCTCAAATTCTCCAAATTCTTCGGTTCCCTCGGTCAAACTTCCCACACACTGTGGGGTCAACTGTGGTTTGTCGCAGAAAGTGGCGAATTGCCGCAAGGAGTTGTCATGGTGACATACATCAAAAACCGCAGCTTGAACGATTTTAACCGCTTGGTAGCATCAGTTCAATCTCGCGGCGTAGAGCCTGCAACCGGAATTTTTATTCCCGAATTTGTCAAACATTCCGGTCAAAAACCAGACGATAGCGGAGTAGTAAAACCGATTAACTACTACAGCTTAAAATGGTCTTGGAACGAGCGGAAAGATTGGGCGGTTATCGACCAAGCCGCAGCAGTTTTGTCAGATTCTAGCAATCAATCGCGGATGATTGACTTAGAAGGAACAAAAGCTATGGTGTGTTTAGATAACCTGCCGGCGCAGCAAATTGCCTGCTTGATGGCTGCTCACGCTGGCGGTGAAAGCGATGCTATTGCTTTGAATTCCAACGGCAGTATGTCGCTACCGCCAGCCGAAGACCAATTAACTGCTGACTTGTTCTAGTTTTGTTGTAAAGGCGCGATTAAATCGCGCCTTTACCATAACTGTTACCACAGACTGAAATGAAGAAATTAACCAACCTGAAAACCAAACCAAACCTGCAAGAAAGCCGTTTGAAAGAGAATCTTGAGCTGCTAGACCAAATTCGGACAGACGCAGTTAACGACATAGAAAGTCTCACCGAAGACTTCCAGCACATGACTTTAGTTGCCGAATCAGTCCAGCGGAATTACCGAGCTTTGTTAGCCGAAAATCAATTGCTAAAAGGTACACTTTTGAGTATAATTGATGAGTGCGATTGCAGGGAAGGAAATCGGTGCGATCGCTGCTGGAAAATTCTCAAAACTCTAGCCAGCGCCAATCCCGAAGAAAAATCCGATGCCGCCAGAAAATACCAAGCCATCCTCAGCCAACTCCGCAACTCACAATAACTGAAAACGTCTCACTCAAAAGTCTCGAAAAGTTAGAATCAGGAGAAAAAGCATTATGACACTAGCACCTGCCAAAGATAGCAAAGCCCAAATTTTGCAAAACTTTCAGCAGATTTTAGCCGACAAAAAAAAGATCGAATCCAAAGTCGAAACCAAAGAACAGTCAGCCGAAAAAGCCAAAAATAAACAAGTCCTAGAAGTCGCTTCCACCTACACAATTGACAGCATCGTCAAAGGCTTGGCAGACTTGCAATTAGATTTCGGCAGCATCACCAGCGGACTTTCCGAAAAACTGAAGGCGGAATCTTCAAAATTAGACGAATTAAAACGCGCGATCGAAATTGAAGCCGAACAATTGCAAGAGTTGCAGCAAATCAGAGTTGTAGCAGACGCCCTCCACATTTTAACTCAAGAGCACCGAGAAAAATTGACCCTGCTCGAACAAAACGCTGCTAACCAACGCGAAATTATCGAAAAAGACACGACCCAAAAACGCAAGGTTTGGGAAAAAGAACAGCAAGAATTTGATGCAGCAGTTCAAGAAGAAACTGCACTCATAACTAAAGACCGTCAGGAAGAAACAGCCGATTACCAATACGAATTACAGCGCACTCGCAAAATCGAAACCGACGAATACGAAGAAACGAAGCGCAAACTAGAACGGCATTTGCAAGAATCTACCCGGGAAAAAGAAAAAAATTGGGTGGAACGGGAAAAAGTCCTCAGCGACAATCAAGCGGAGTTTGAAGAGAATCAAAGAAAAGCCGCCGGATTTGAAGAAGAACTCAAACAGGCTTATGTCAAAGCCAAAGAAGAAGCAATTCAAGAAGTTTCCCGCGAAGCTAAAGTCAAGGCAGATTTAGTGGATAAAGAATGGGAAGGAAGCAAGCAGGGATATGAATTGAAAGTGCAATCTCTACAGCAGACAATTGGGCGACAAACCGAACAAATCGCCGAAATTTCCGCGCAACTGCAAGCCACGATGAAGCAAGCGCAAGATTTGGCTATGAAAGCTTTTGCCAGCAAAGCTTAAAACCCAGTAGGGTGTGCAATACACACCTTACGGAAAAATGACAGAAATTTTCCCAAATATTAAGAAATGAAAAGTCATGAACAAAAAAGTTAGCGACAAAAGCACCAAGGCTGAAATCTTAGAAGCGTACAAGGAAGCAGCGCAAGAAAAAGCGCAGCTAGAATCACAAATCAAACTGTTAAACGCTTCCCAAAAGCAAACAGCAGCCCCAGAAAAACCTATTGTGGAGGCACAAAAACCAATGGCTTTAACTCAAAATCCCCAAAAAATGCAGTCCACAATCGACAATTTGATTTTGCTGCAATTTGGCTTTGGCGGCGCTGTGAGTGAGTTGTCTGAGAAATTAACTTCGGAAGCTGCTAAAGTCGAAGAATTGCGGCGCACCGTGGGCGATGAAATTCAACAACTGCAAGAGTTGCACAGTTTAGAAGATGTTGCAGAAGATACGCTGGACACTTTAATTCAACAGTACGAAGAAAGCGCGAAAACTTTTGCTGGCGAACTCAGCGAACAGCGCGAAACTGTTGAACAGGAATTGTTGGAACGCCGGCAAGCTTGGGAAAAAGAGCAGGAACTCCAAAAGTTGACCGTTAAAGAACGCAATGAGAATCACCAAAAAGCTCGCGAGCGGGATCAAGAGTTGTATGATTATGATTTGAATCTTCAGCGAAATCTGGACATCGAAGAATACCAACAGCGCCAGAAAAGGCTGTATCAAGAAATCGAAGAGTTTCAGCAAGAACAGGAGAAACAGTGGGCGGAACGCGAAAAATATATTTCGGAACGAGAAAAACTTTATGCTGAGGTTAAAGCTAAGGTAGAAGCTTTCCCGAAAGAACTGGAAGCTAATATCAAGAACGGGAAAGATAACGGCCGCAATATTGGAAATTACCAAGCTAAAGTTAAGGCTGATTTGTCTGCTAAAGATATCGAAGGGCAAAAGCAAAATTATGAACTGCAAATTCAAGGGATGTTGCAGACAATTCAAAATCAAGATGCGCGCCTTGCTAGCTTGTCGAAACAACTGGATTCTGCTTTGAAACAGGTTCAAGATTTGGCGGTGAAGGCGATTGAGGGTTCATCGAATTTGAGTTCTTTCCAAGCAGTGAGGGAAATTGCGATCGAACAAGCGAAGACTCAGCAAAAAAATAAGTAGATAAGTAAGATAAGTAGATAAGCTGTTGTGCGTTTAAATGGAATATTCCGGGCGCGCTAGAAGCCCACCCCACAATAGTTTCAATAAACAGTTCCAATTAAATGCACAACAGTTTAAGATAAGTCGGCGGTTGAAACCGATCCTAGACAAACTTTCGTCCGCGCAACACGAGACTCGGAGAAGCTTACTACACAGGTCGTCTCCTGGTGCGTACTGGGCGCCTTACGCTATTTTGAGAAAAAACAAGCTTTCCTTAGTGGAGTTTTCAAACTGTCCACTCGCAGCGAGTCTTCCTTGAGGGTCAAACCCTATCTACAGCGTTGAAATATTTAGTAAAAAGCCCGATCGCACTGTTCACTTATCGAAACTGTCCCTTCCTCTCCTGACCGCTTCACTCACGCTATCTATTCTTTAAGTTAATCAACCAAAAGATATATTTGACTTAGAGGCACTATGCAGAAACAAATCATACGTCAAAAAGATACTAATGCTTGGATACTTCAGTGCTGGGTTTCTTTTATTGTTGCCCTTTCCGCAACTACTGTAGGTATCATTTATTTACAGGTAGACCCCTGGCAAAAAGCTTTTATGGGTATGGGTTTAACTTTTTCTGTCGGCTCGTCTTTTACTTTAGCAAAAACCATTCGGGATAACAACGAGGCAACAACATTAACTGCCAGAATCGACGAAGCTAGAGTTGAGAAAATTCTTGCTGAACACCATCCTCTCAAATAAATTTAATTATACAATGTATATAAAAAACAGCCCGGGCGGGCTGTTTTTGTTGTTTGAGCCACAGGTTTCAAGCTGCGGATGGGAATTGGGGATTTCAATGGCTACCTTTGAACTTACGATCGCCCAATTTAGCTTTTTTCCGCTGGCGACCACGGGCCCGAATCGTCGCATACTCCAGGGGAAAACCAACGACAGGAATCACCTGATCCTTGCGTTCTTCTTCCAGATTCTTGAGTTCGGTGTAATCAACCCAGTGAATGCAATTCACCGGACAAGTGTCGATCGCCTCAGCAATCAACTCTTCAGAATCCCCGTCTTGTCGAACTACGCGCGATCGACCGTAATCCGGTTCAATATAAAAAGTATTGCGAGCAACGTGAGCGCAGTGCTTGCAGCCAATGCAGGTAATCTCATCAACATAGACACCTTTTTGGCGCAACACCCCGCCCAATTCCGGTTCCAAACCAGAGCGATCGGGCGCATCCCGCAAAAAACCTCCCAACTCCGGCTCTAAACCAGAGCGATCGCTTGCTGTATCTATTCCGAGTCCAGAAAGCTCAGACATTTAGACCCCCACAATAGTAAATAAGTCCGCGGAGGCGGACTTTGATGAGACAAGATTGCAAAAATCTCGCAAAATTATTAAGCGCACCAGCGCTGTACCACCAAGCGGAGCGAACCGTCTTGATTTTGCTTTTGCTCAGAAATTTGGAAACCCTGCTTAGCGCTTTCATTCACCACAGTATGGTAAGCGTAGCGCTGAGTCACCTTATTCAGAAAACGGTCTACAGACCAAGCTTGCTGCCAAAACTGCAAGTCAGCCACCAATTCATACTCAGTCCCGTTCCAGCTAAAACCGAGGTCGTAGCCGTTTTCTTGCTCAATAACCACCTCAGCGGTGCTGGTTAGGCCGCGATAGCCGCGCACCTCAGTCGGGCCCGACTTCCAGTCGATACCCAAGTCAGTTAAAGCAGCTTCCAAAGAATTCAAATTGCGGATCTGGGTCTTAATTTGGCTAAAGTGTGACATGGTGATTCCAAAAAAATTTAAGTGAACTCAACAAAAAAATTACCAATCGCTAAAAGCCACTTGGGCCGTCGCTTCGGCTGACTGATGCAGCGCTTGCGTGAAATATTCCGATGTTGACTCTTGATGAAGCACCACGCCGAGCTGAGCTTCAATTGCAGCCGTTACCTCAGCGCAGGAAGCACCGACAATGCCGGTGACTGTTTCCTGTACGCGGCCATCTGGATAGATCACAAACTCTAGTGTTTCCATAATCCGGGCTGACTGAATAGGAATAGTGAGATCAGACACCGACACCAGCAAGCCAGGGACGATGCCTCCTGAAGTAGCTTCTTGAGAGTTGGCTGACTGACAAAGCGCTATATCAATTTTGACGAATTGATAGGTTTTGAGTCACAACTTAACAGAAGTTATTAATAGGTAGAAGCAATACATCAGTTGTATGTAAAGTTTCGCGTAGATCGTGACATCAGTCAAGTCATACATGAGTGGCGAATATTAGCAACTGCTATTGGGGATCGATCGTCGGGGAGGGAGGATGGATCTCGATATAGTAGGCCGAGGGTAAGGTGCTGTGTGCTTCGCCCTACAGATAGTAAGCTGTAGGGCATCTAAATTTTATTTTTCGAGCGGGCGGGACACCCCACAAGAATTCTATCGAAAGTGACGGTAAAACTTAGATGCCTCTGGGCTTATCTTTGCGTAAGTTTTGTAAACGTAAAATACGATCGCGCTTTAGATACCAACTTCTTAAAAAAGTCGGGGTTCTGGGTATTCGGTTTTTCCGGCGGAATTACTTATAAATGATTTTTAATTAATAAGCCTGGCTTATCAAAATTGTGAGTCTAAAATCGATCGCATGACGCAGAATTATCTAAGCAAGAGAGAAAACCTGGCTTTAACGATCGGAGTAGTTGACCAAGGACATCATTACATCAAAGGATTTGGCAAGCTCAGCAACACCGCTCTTGCTGTTCCTAATGCTGGTACAATTTACGAAATCGGTTCCGTGACAGAAGTATTTACACTAACATTTCTGGCTAAATTAGTGAATGATGGTAATGTCGAGCTAGACGCTCCGATTCGTCTCTATTTGCCCGTAGAAGTCATCAACCAGTTAAATCCTGCCGTCCAATCCATCACCCTGCAACAGTTAGCAACCCCTACCTCTGGACTGCCGCGTTTGCCCGACCGTTTCCTTGCAGAAATCAAAAATCCTAGCAATCCTTACCTTCACTACACGGCTCAGGAAATGTATGCCTATCTAGCAGAAATCACGCTGCTGAACGAACCCGGTCAAAGCTACGAATTCTCTAACTTGGGCATGGGCTTCTTAGGACATTTGTTAAGCCTAAAAACTTCCAAAGCTTATGAAAAATTAGTGACAGAAATCATTTGCCAGCCGCTGGGTATGACAGATACGGCAATTCATCTGACACCGCAACAGCAGCAGTGCCTTGCGCCCGGTCATTCACCCGATGGAATGCTGACTTCAAAGTGGGATTTTGAGGTGATGGCTCCAGCAAGAGCGTTTCGTTCGACATCTGAGAATTTGTTGAAGTTCCTGCAAGCTAATCTCAGTACCGCGAATACCCAAATGGCTGCGATTTTCGCGCGATCGCAATCACAATATTTTGAGGAAACTTAAACTTTCAGCATGGGCTGAGATTGGCTGATTTCGACTCTGCCGAATGAGCAAGTATTGTATTAGCATAACAGTCTTAGTGGCGGCTATACGAGCTTCATTGGTTTTGACAAAAGCGAGCAAATAGGAGTAGCTATCCTCTAGAATTACGGTGATGCAGCAAATGATGATTTCTCGGTGGCTGAAATGGGAATAACGATATTAATGGAACTAGCTTCGCAGTAGCGCCAGCTAATACATCCAAGACTTATGCAAAAAATAGTTGAATGCGTTCCGGTAGGGGTTAAGGTGCGTAATACACACCCTACAGTATTAGTTTGTGAGTAAGTCCTACTACCATAAAATCCTAATTAGTATTCTCTAAAAGAAAAAGTATTCAAATTGATTGATTGATAATTGTTGCCGGAACCGTAACCCTTCTTTTAAGCAACCTGTGCCATGACCTGTCGCACTGGAATTTTTACGATAAACTCAGTGCCCTTGTCCAGAGTGGAATCACACTCAATCTTGCCGCCGTGTTTTTCAGTGACGATTTGATGACTGATCGACAGTCCCAAACCAATGCCTTTGCCCACGGGTTTGGTGGTGAAGAACGGATCGAAGAGTTTAGAGCGAATGAGTTCCGGGATACCGGCTCCATTATCGGCAATGCTAATCGCGATCGAGTTAGCACTACCGATCGAGGTGCTGATGGTAATGGTAGGTTGTTGGTTATCCCTGACACCTGATGTCTGCAAGGCATCGATCGCATTGCTGAGGATATTCATGAATACCTGGTTGAGTTGACTGGGGTGGCATTCGACCTCCGGTAATTGCCCGTAATTTTTGATGACTTCGATGGCCGGAAAATCGGGTCTGGCTTTCAGACGGTGTTGCAAAATCAACAGAGTGCTGTCGATACCGGCATGGATATCAACGGGTTTGCAGTCCGCTTCATCGAGGCGGGAGAAGTTGCGCAGGGAGAGCACCAGTTGGCCAATCCGATCGCTCCCCATTTTCATCGAACCCAGCATCTTCCACAAATCCTCTTGCAAAAATTCCAGCTCCAGGTATTCTGCCCGCTCTCGGATTTCTGCTACCGGATTGGGATAGTGCTTCTGGTAAAGTTGCACCAAGTCCAGCAGATCCTGAGTGTATTGTTTGACATAGTTCAGGTTGCCTTGAATGAAATTCACCGGGTTGTTGATTTCGTGTGCCACTCCCGCCACCAATTGGGCTAGGGCAGACATTTTTTCACCTTGCACTAGATGCACTTGGGCTTGCTTGAAACTTTCTAAAGCCTGGTTGAGTTCGTTGGTGCGCTGTTCCATGATCCGGGTGGCATTCCGCAGTTGGAGATGCACCCGAATCCGTGCCAAGACTTCTTCATGCTGAATCGGCTTGGTGATGTAGTCCACCGCACCCAGGCTCAGCCCTTTGACCTGATCCACCGAGTCGGAGAGGGCGGTCATGAAAATAACTGGAATATCGCGAGTGGCGGGATTAGCTTTGAGCCGCTGACAGGTTTCAAAGCCATCGATCCCTGGCATCATCACATCCAGCAAAATCAAATTGGGCTCAGACAATTGCACTCGTTGCAGGGCAGTTTCACCATTTTTGGCGATCGCCACCCGGTAGCCCTGTTCGCTCAACAAATCAAACAATACTTGCAGATTGGTTGGGGTATCATCTACGACTAAGATCGTGTTTTCTTGAGATATAGAATAGACTGACATCAGAAAACTCCTAAATATATTGAAGTGATGAATGGCCAATTGTAGATCGATAAATTTGCTAAACCCGCGGCTCGATTAGATGCAGAATGGCTTCCTCATCAAACTGTTGACTCAGTTCTAGAACTCTGTTCGCAAAGGCAATATATTCCGGCGCTAATTTCTTCAAGCGATGGGCTTCCTGCTGGATATCGGTCATAAAACCACCCTGAGCTGCAGCATAAAGGGTTGCCAGTTCTGCTGCAGGCGGTATTATGATGCTAACCTCATCGGCGTTGCTGACAGCGAGTTGAGTCGCCTCTGTTTCGGTTTCGTAAATCCACTGCAATTCTAGATATCGCTGCAATTCGGCAAGCAACCCAGTAAACTCGATCGGTTTGGGGAAGAAGCTATTGCACCCTGCATCCAGACTTTCCTGTACATCCACCTGAGACAGAGTAGCAGGGGAGGCAATGATGGGAGTTTGGGCAAAGTCTGGCAGTTGTCGCAGGCGGCGGGTCATTTCTAAGCCATCCATGATCGCCATATGTACATCGGTAATAATCAAGTCGGGTCGCGTCTGGATAGTGGTATCAAAACCTGCCTGCCCATTATCAGCTTCCGTCAGCTTGAAGCCCAGCGGTTCCAACATATTCACTGCCACCAAACGGTTTTCTTCGCGATCGTCAATGACCAGAATTTTGCGTCGTTCGCCCTGATAGCCAATAACCTTGTGGTTGGCGATCGCATTTTGTGTTGTCCAATCCGATGCTGGAAGCAACTCGATCTCAAACCAGAAACTGCTGCCCTGGCCCATGACACTCTCGACGTGAATTTCGCTGTCCATCTTCTGGATGATTTGTTGACCGATCGCAAGCCCTAGTCCAGTGCCTTCGATGTTGCGATCGCGTTTTCCTGCCTGCTCAAAGGGTAAGAAAATCGTGGATAGTTTTTCTGGGGCAATGCCAATGCCTGTGTCTTTAATTTGGAAGCGAATTCTTGAAAGTTTTGAGTTTTGAGTTTTGAATTCTGAGTTTGAGTCTTCTGACTCCACCGCTTCTACCCGAAACGTGACGGTACCAAAATCGGTAAATTTGACCGCATTGCTGAGCAGATTGAGCAACACTTGCCGCAGCCGTTTGTCGTCAGCATAGACGGCAGTGGGCAGGTTGCTGGCGGGCTGGTAATGAAACTCTACACCTTTTTGCACTGCCTTGACGCGGCAAATATCCACAGTAGAAGAGAGGAAGTTAGCCAGATGGAAATCCTGGGGATAGAGTTCCATCTTTTGCACTTCCAGCTTGGACAGATCCAGAATGTCGTTGATCAGGGTGAGTAAATGGGAACCGCATTGATAAATCACCCCCAATCCTTTCATCTGTTTGGCCGTGGTGGCGGGGTCGCGCTGGAGGATTTGGGTATAGCCGAGGATGCCGTTGAGGGGGGTGCGGAGTTCGTGGTTCATGTTGGCAAGAAACTCGCTCTTGGTGCGGTTGGCGGCTTCGGCTGCTTCTTTTGCCCGCAATATCTCTAGTTCTACGGACTTGCGATCGCTAATATCGCGGCACACAGCAACTCCCCCTTTCAATGCACCGCTGGCATCTCTCAGAGGTCTGCTACTAGCTGTCAGCCAGAAGCCCTTTGGGGCCTGGGGATGACGAGTAAAGATTTCGATATTGTCTACCTGCTCACCCCGAAGGGCCCGCACTAAGGGAATTTGCTCTGTTGGAAGTGGAGTTACCCCATCGGATAGAAACAGTCCATATTGCTCCGACCATTCTTCCGGCTGGCTGTCGGGTATTTTGCCAAACATCTGCTCGGCAGCGGGGTTAAACACCAGGAATCGACCGTTTTCATCGAGAACGAGCACGCCATCGCTCATGCTGTTGAGGATTAGTTGCAACAGGCTAGTCTGGTTTTGAAACGTCTGGTTACTTTGCTGAAGGTCGGTTTCGGCTTGATTCCGCTTCAGGATTTCATGGCAAATCAGGCGGTAAGTCCACAGAATAATTCCTAGGTTGAGGGCGATGCCCACCAGAAATGCCATCATTGCCTCAACGGTTGTGCGGGTGGCAGCTTGCTGTTTCTGCCGCCACCCTACGATTTCGATCGCTTCGATCGGCTGGGTCAGCAGCGTAATCTCGTCGAGCAGTCGTGGGGGGGTGCGATCGATCGCCGCCGCCAGCCCTTTGGTGTCCCGGAGTTCCACGCCCTGCCGGAGTTCCCCCAGGCGGCGCAGGATAAATTCTTCCAGGCGCTTGGTAGCTGCCTGTTGGCCGGGATCGTTCTCTAGCAAGGTTTGCAATTGTCGCAATTCTTGATCGACATCGATCGTCCGAAGCCCAAATTTCCTGAAGTCATTTTTGTTTTGCGCGAGCAGGTATTGCCGCTGGATCTTTTCAGCCTCCTGAAATGCACTGGTCAACGCTTCCAAACTATTGAGCGCTTTTAGATGTTGGGCGATCTGGCGGTTAGTTTCTAAGGTGCGGTTAGCGCTCCAAAATGCGATTCCACTCACTGCTAATGCCAGAAAAGTGGCTGCTCCCAGGCTCCCGGCAACGGTTTTGAGAAAGTTAGAGGGTTGTTTCATCATGTCTGTCTCGTGCTTAGTTTCGTCGATCTAAGACCGCAGAGGGCGGAGTCCAAATTTTTGAAAGACTGTCATTGCCCGATCGCTGCTTAAAAAGTCCAGATACGCCTGCATTTGCTGGGGATGGGGAGAGGTTTTAACTACAGAGGCACCGGAGCGAATTGGCTCATAGAGGTCGGGCGATACGGTGGCTAATACCTTGACCTTGGAAAAAGCTTTGGCTTCGGGCAGAAAGGTAATGCCCACCTCTGCCTCTCCCTGCTCGACGGCTCGCAAGACTTCCCGCACATCCACCTTTGCCCAGACTGCCTTGGACTCCACTGCCTGAAGGATGCCTAACCGACTCAGAATGAGGTGGCTATATTGGCCAACCGTCAGGTCTTTGTTGCCAATTGCCACCGTTTTGAGGCGATCGCTCGCTAACTCGTGCAAATCATTCAGTTGCACCGCAGAATCAGCCGCAGCAATCACCACAATGTCGGTGGTCACTAACTCCCGACGGCTTGCCGGCAGAATCAGCCCTTGGGCTTGCAACGCATCCAGCGGTGAAATATCGGATAACAAAATCCCATCTAAAGGTTCTCCCTGCTCAACGGCTGCCTGGATTACGGCTGTTCCGGCAAATGTCGGATTCAACCAGATATGGGGGTGTTCCTGCTGATAGAGTCGATCGATTGCCTCCACGGCCGTGCGAACCATGGCTGACGCACCCAAATTGAGCGTCACCGCCTGGATGTGGGGTGGGGAGGAGCAACTGCCCAGCCAGAGGGTGAGCGTCAAGGAGAGGAAGCACAATGTCAGCCATCGGAGGAGTTTCATATCAGGTTTCCTGAGATTTCAGTTTCTAAGCCTTGGATGGAGCTGTAAATTTCGGAACAGTCACTACAGCGACTCTCGATTGTCTTTAATATAAAGTCTCTAATATAATTTCTTGGCAACGATACAAACCATTCCATTAATCATCTCGTTCTGAAGTACCTGTAAACCTATTTCAGATAGCCGATCGCACAACCAATTTTTATTGAGCCGCAGTTTTTGGTAAGAACTGGCACTGAATGACCACCGATCGCCCTGTTTTTGATAGAGTAAGTCATGGACTGCTACGCTGTTTTCTTGATACTCCAAGAAACAAGTTAGGATTGTAAATTCATCACTATGTACAGGAATAAAACGCTGAGTTCCATGAAGCTCTGCTGAAACATAATCGCGGAAAGTTAAAATCAACATCCCATTCTCAATCAGCCAGCGCTCAATGTCCAAAAGTAATGAATCGACAGCACTCAATGATTCTAGGTGTGTAAGTGTGTCGCCCATGCAAACAATGAGCTGCGCCTGTTCCTGAATGTGTTGCGAGAAATTAAGCAGATTGTCGTGAATGGTACGGATGGAAAGATGTTTAGCGCGATCGCGCAACTCTGAAAGTAGCGCTTCACAGAAATCTATAGCTACTACCGAAAAGCCTAGTTTTGCTAAAGAAATAGATTGAAATCCTGAGCCTGCACCTAAATCAATGGCTAATCCTCGCGGTGCGGAGTCGAGCGCCAATTGATAAAAAAGAGCGTGATTTCGTTCGATTGCTGCTTCAGGATTTCCTGACATCCAACTGTAAACGGCAGCAAGTTGCTGGTTATAGTGGTCTTGTGCTGTGTTCATTATGATGCTAAGTTCGCTGACTGGTTGAAAAAGAGCAAAATCATTCAATTCGATGGAAACTCAACAACCACTGTCGCCTTTTCGCGGAAAACTGCTAAAACTAAAGTTCAAATCGCAGAATATGACTGCAATAGTCGCGATTCAGAATGAGTATCTTTAGATTGCACCGAAGATTCACAGTGGCGTAACCGTGCCTAATTTTTCAGTGGAAGGTAACAAACCAAGGCTTTATTAAAACGAAAGTAGGCAAAAGAACTAGACTAGCGTTTGAAAAATCAACTGTGGACTTTTACCAAAAAGCTGATTTCTGTGCGCTTTGAATAACAGTGGCACGATGGTCAAAGTACGGATTTGTCTCTTGAAATAATCTCATAATATCGAAGGCATAGGGAAAAGGGAAGAGGGAAGAAGAGAAATCCTTCCACTCTGTCACACTCCCGACTTGTTTTCGATAGCCAGCGGGAGGATCGCACTTGTATATCATTCATATCTAACCGGATTTGATATAATTCATGCTTTGCGATCGCTTTCAATAACTTTTGTAACTCACTGTTCTAGCTTGCCTATTTGTTGATAGTAGCAAATGTAACAATTCATGGTTAAAATTTGTCAAAAACTGGTGCTTAGCTGAAAAGATGCTATTGATTAGTATGCAAAAGTATAACTGAAAAAAGCTGCAACATGGTTCAGACATTCGCAATATCGCCATTGAAGGCGTTCCAGACGAACAGGTTAACTCTACCCCGGAAATGGCGACTATTTTGGGGCAATCCTTTGTGAGTTTGCTGGTGCAAAAAGTCAATAAATCAGCGGCATAATTAACGATCGCGATCGTTAATTATGCTGCCTATCCGGGTCAATCTTAATGCAGGCAGTCATAGCGGGTATCACCTCAGTCGGCAACCCAGGCTACGGCTTTCAAATGGCTTCAACTCCCGCCAAAAGTTTGAGCATACATAAACAATTTTTAGAGTAGGCACAGTATTGCTCAAATACTGTGCCCGCTGCGTAACTTCTGAATATTGCTATTTCCTTGCCGCAGCATTGGATCTGGGGTCTAAAACGTCTCGCAGGCCGTCGCCCAAAAGGTTGAAACCCAGAACAGTCAAGGTAATCAGCAAACCGGGAAACAAAATAGTCCAAGGAGAAGAAAGAGCGTATCCGCCCTTAAAAGCATCAGAAAGCATCGTCCCCAACTCAGGAAGGGGTGGCTGTGCGCCCAAACCCAAAAAACCCAAACCGGCAGCTTCTAGTGTCGCCGTACCAGTCGAAAGAGTTGCTTGTACAACTAGAGGCGCCAGACTTCCCGGCAAAATGTGGCGAAAAATAATCCGCAAGTCGCTGGCGCCCAAGGCCTTGACAGCCAAAACAAATTCTTGTTCCCGCAGAGACAGCACCATACTGCGAGTTAAACGGATGTAAATCGGAATTTGCACGACGCTGACGGCGATAATTACGCTTTGCAGGCTCGGCCCGGTGACGGTAACAACGCCGATCGCCAGTAAAATCGAAGGAAAAGCTAGCAAAATATCCGCCAAAGTGCCGATCGCCATCTCTGCCCACCCCCGAAAATACCCGGCCACCAGCCCCAAAAGCGCTCCCACAATTAAACCCGCACCCACAGAAACCAGGCTAACAAGTAAAGATATCCCCAATCCGTGCCACACCCGCACTAACAAATCTCGCCCCAAACCGTCGGTTCCAAACCAATGTTTAGCGCTAGGAGCCACTAAGCGCAACAAATAATCTCGATCGACCGCCGGATCGTAAGGAGAAAGTAGGGGGGCCAACAGTGCCCAGATCGTCAGCGCTACAGTCAAAATTAAGCCGATTTTCCCCGAAGTCGATCGCCAAAATCGTTGAAAAGCTTGTTGTGGAAATACTAAGTTTTTATTCAATTTTAGATTTTCCATCTTTTGCTGTCACCAAAAAAACTCAGGACTTATTGCCAAACCTTTCAGGACTGAGATAACTGTGGTGCCCATAAACTTATTAATTCATTGACAAGGGCGAGCAATTCAGATACAGACTCATTGACTTCGGGCGCTTCAAATCCATGAATAAATCGGTTTCTTACGCTTAAAAGTAGCATTGCTCGATCGTACTCTTCTATTGAAAGTTCTCCTTGCGAATACATATGTTTGATGAGAGATACAGTGGGAAATCTTTCAATTGGAATAGTAACCTCCTCAGCTCGTCTACGCAAAAGTGCTTCAAGTATTCCCCAAAGTGATAAAAACGCGCCTTCATTTTCTTCTAATGAGATCAGACGTTCACTTTGTGTTATTCTACTAAAAATCTGTTCCCAAGATAATAGATTTACTTCCTTGGCGTTGTCTTTCAGTAAAGCATCTTCTTCAGTAATTAATAAGAAACGCCAGCCTGTATTTTCAGAAACTATTTCAGCAATTTCTTTCAACCTATCTATAGATATTTGCCTGCCAGAACCGTTGAATTCGATTATATAACCTTCGGCTTCGTTCTTTTTTACAATCAAATTTGGACGATATGTTCCTAAATCGAAAGGGATGTCTTCGGGTTCAGGGTCAACCAATACTGTATAGCCTGCTTGTCGGTATTTTTCGGCAATTTTAGATACTGATTTGTCGTGTATTAATTTAGCGGTCATAGATAACTCTCTAATGCTTTTGCTGAATTTATTCTAACGTAAACGCACTCACTGCCAGATATTATGCCACGGAGCAACAATGACGGACATAAAGCAACGTCAAACGTGTCACTAAGCGAGCGACGATGCGACTCCACATCTGTGACAAGTGAATCATCCTCATAAACTAACCCAATTAGTGCATCCTGTATGGGCTTTATGATATTGTCAGTGTCAACTGGATCAGCATCATAAAGGTACACTAAAGCTAAATGAACATTTCCTGAATAAGGAGTTCCTACCCAAGTTTTTGACGCTTCTGCACGCACAAATGCTTGCCAATTCTGTAGCTTGCTTCTCTGCCTCGTTTGCAAAGATACAGGGCGTTTTGGAATCAGAAACTCAAATTGCATTGGCAACTCCGAAACTTGAATGCGAAAAGAAGGGATTAAAGGCTAAATTCAAAGTAGACTATAACTTGCAACTTTTAACACATCAACTTTTGTTTTGTAGATCGCAGTGATTTCCGATCGCCCGTTGGCGAAGCTTGGAGAAGAGGATCGCCCTCACGGATCTTGTATTTCCCTCGCGCCAGTTGTCATCTCCAGCAGCCAGCAGCCACCAGCTACCAGTCGATCGGCTGCTTCTCACTGAGCTCTTCCTTAAAGACCCTTTAAGATATAGAGAACAAGATAAATTTAAAAGCACAATGACATCAACCCTGCTCAAAACCTCCCACCGATCGCCGCTCAACGCCCCAACAGTCCGCCATTTCCCCAACGGCCTCACCGTTATAGCCGAACACTTGCCGGTCGATGCTGTTAACCTCAGCGTATGGCTAAATTTAGGCTCAGCCGTCGAACCAGACGAAATCAACGGCATGGCTCACTTTTTAGAACACATGATTTTTAAGGGAACTCCGAGCATTCCCAGTGGCGAATTTGAGCGCGCGATCGAGCAGCGCGGCGCTGTCACCAATGCTGCCACCAGCCAAGATTACACTAATTACTACATCACCACAGCTCCTAAAGATTTTGCCGAACTAGCTCCCCTGCAAGTCGATGTGTTGCTCAACGCCAGCATTCCCGACGACGCCTTCGATCGAGAACGGCTGGTAGTCTTAGAAGAAATTAGACGATCGGAAGACAATCCCCGCCGCCGCACCTATCAGCGATCGATGGAATTAGCGTTTGAAGTCCTGCCCTACAAGCGACCGGTACTCGGCCCGACTGCGGTAATCGAACAGTTGACAGCCCAACAAATGCGGGATTTCCACAGCAGCAGATATCAGCCGGGCGCCATGACAGCGGTAGCTGTAGGCAATTTGCCAGTCGATCGACTAATAGAAATTGTCGCAGACAGTTTTGCAGCAAAAAGTACAGCACAAAACAACAAAATAAATCTGCCTGATGTCGGCAACTTTCACCCAGAACCCCAAACCCTGAACTACGGGCAAGAATCGCCGTTTACAGAAACAGTCCGCCGCGAATTTGTAGACTCTGCCCTTCAGCAAGCGCGACTGATCGTGATGTGGCGAGTGCCAGGTTTCATGGAAATGTCCGAAACTTATGCCCTGGACGTTTTGGCGACAATCTTGGGTCACGGCCGCACAACTCGCTTGGTTAATGATTTGCGCGAAGAAAAAGGGCTCGTGTCGTCAATTTCGGTCAGCAACATGACTCAGCGACTCGGCGGCGTATTCTCAATTTCCGCTCAACTACCGACAGAAAACTTGGCAGCAGTGGAAGCTGCCATCGTCCAACACATCCGCACTCTCCAAACCGAACTGGTGACAGATGCCGAAATTTCCCGCATCCGCACTCAAGTCGCAAATCGGTTTATCTTTGGTAACGAAACTCCGAGCGATCGAGCAAGTTTGTACGGTTACTATCAGTCGATGTTAGGAGATATCGCTCCCGCCCTCAACTATGCAGCCTGCATCCAAGCTCAGACTGCCGAGGATCTCCGAGAAGCGGCCGTCAAATATCTGTCTCCCGACGCAATGGGTGTTGTGGTAATTCGCCCGGACGAAACATAAATCGGACGATCGCCTCAACAGGGGAATTCTGCCCTCCCTCTGCTTTTGAGGCATCCAACGGCATTCGGCATTCCGCAGAAAGAATGCCAACGGGGACCAGGGATTTTTAGTCAATAGTGCCTGAAATTCGATCGGCTCTCGCCTTGAAGGTTTTGTATCAAATAATTAATATGAACCCTTTAAGGTAGGGACGATCTGTAAAATTACCGTAATTTTATGAGAGGATCGACTGGGAATTATTGACAATCAAGCAATTGGGTCTGGGGCCACCGGATTTATATGCCGTCGTAATTCTAAAATCGAAAATCTAAAATCGAAAATCTAAAATCGATTGACGCGGGCAGACAAGAATGAAATTACAAAACTTTCTAAACTCAAAAATTAGGTACGATGCCAAAGCAATCGCTGCTGACGACGAACTCAGCGGCCAAATTCAAAGTCGCCTTATTGACATGGGTTTACTCAAACCTCCCGTAGACTTCCAATTTGGTCCTCTCTCTACCGCCACCCTCCACCGATTTCAAACTCTGATGAAGTGCGGCGAACCGGGTTTTTTGGGAGCAGTCACAGCCAAAAAGTTGATCGAAACCAAACCAGGGGACATTCCCACACATCCCCTGCTCCTGAAAACGCTTAGAGACACGATTTTTAAATCAAAACCCCTGGCGTCTTCTCAACTTCAGGACTCGGAAAAACAATTAATACCAGCCGGAAAAGAGTTTGAGATCCTGGCTTTTGCTCCGGCTCGCGGTCACATCAGAGTTGCTCTCCGCAACGAGTCTTTCAAAGATTCAGGGATTTGGTATGTTTTCGGAGCACACGCTCAAATTACTCAAGACGAGGTTCTGTTTTATCCCAAACCGAATCCCCCAACTGTCAGGCTTGGCATTCCTTATCTCTCGCAAATGGATAACTTGAACAATCCTACAGGTTCTTGCAATGTAACTTCATTAGCGATGTGTCTGGACTTTTTGAAGGTGCCACAGCGCCAAAAAACCGGGCAATATGAAGACGAACTCTATGAATATGCGATCGCCCAAGGTTACAGTCGCTGGGACCCCTACGATTTAGCGAAAATTGTTAAAGATTACGGCGCTCAAGATTTCTTTACCGAGAATGCAACTATTGATGACGTTCAAGATTGGTTAGCCAGCGGAAATCCCGCTGTCATCCACGGATACTTCACATCTTTCGGTCACATTATAGTTGCCGCCGGCTACGACAGCGAGGGATTCTTCGTTCACGATCCCTATGGCGAGTGGTTCCGAAGTGGCTACGATACAAGTGTCAGCGGTGCTTACTTGCACTATCCCTATCGCTTAATCCGCAGCCTCTGTATACCTGACGGGAATTTTTGGGTTCATTTTATCTCTAAGAATGGTTAAGAGTCATTAGTCATTAGTCATTAGTCATTAGTCATTAGTTATTAGCTAAGAGATAAGTAGCCTCTTGAATTATGCAGCGATTGAAATCGCTTAAGAGTCAAACGAAGTCCGAGCAGAGGGGGACTAAAGAGTAAAAGGGGTATTAAATCTTGATTTGATATTTGCCGTATTTTCTCTCACTAATGACTGCTGACTGAGGACTAATGACTCTGAATTTTCATACTCAAATCCAGCCAAGTCGATCGCGTAATCGGAGCACTGGTAGAAATATAGTCAACTCCGGTTTCGGCTACACTTCTAATTGTTTCTAAAGTAACATTGCCGGAAGCTTCAATTTTTACCCGATCGCTCTTTTCCCGAATTATTTGTACAGCCTGCCGCATCAAATCAAAGGACATATTATCTAACATGATAATATCCGCCTTGTGCTGCAAAGCTGTTTCTACTTCAGCCAGAGTTTCGGTTTCGACTTCGATTGTCAGCGGATAGGGGATAGAATTGCGAATTAGGGCGATCGCCTCTGCAATTCCCCCAGCCGCCGCAATGTGATTGTCTTTAATCATCACCGCGTCATCTAATCCCATCCGGTGATTGCAAGCACCGCCGACTTGAGTTGCGTATTTTTCCAACAATCTCAATCCCGGCGTCGTCTTGCGCGTATCCACCAATTGCACGGGCAAATCGGCAATTTTGTCAACATATTTTTTAGTTAAAGTAGCGATGCCGCTCAAACGCATTGCCAAATTTAATGCTACTCTTTCTCCGGTTAGCAGCGCCTCGAAATTGCCGGAAATCTCGGCGATTACTTCTCCTTTTTCGCACAGTTTCCCTTCGGGTACTTGGGGGATGAAACTGAGGCTGCTGTCTAAAAGTTTAAATGTGCGATCGGCAATTGGCAATCCCGCAATGACTCCAGCTTCTTTGACAATCCATTTAGCAGTACCCTGGATGCTGTTTGCGGGAAATAAGGCCGATGTTGTGCGATCGCCCCTACCGATATCTTCTAGTAGCCAGTTGTGCAATAGGGAGTCTAAAACTATCCAAGGCGGTAATATTGCTGTCATGTTTTTGTTGGTTGTTATATCAAGATGATATCTACTAGGAAGAATAGTCGATCGGGCGATTTTAGGCAAGTTGCACAATGATGATAGTCTTAGTGCTCGTGTGGCGATCGGGATTTGGGAAGCGGGGGCGATCGCACTACATAAGGGGTTATTCTGTTGCTGACTTTGGGTGTTGGTGCTTTAATGGAGTAGATGGGTATCGATCGCGAGAAGAAATCATGATACAGCCAGTCATTTTAGAAAAATTAGCATAACTCCCTGAGTCTCTTCAGACAGAAGTGCTTCCTTACATTGAGTTTTTGATTGAAAAGCAGGCTAAAAACTCAACCCAAGAAAAGCCGACACAGAAGCGTCGTGTTGCCGGAACAATGAAAGGAATGTTTGTTTTACCGCTGCCTGATGACTTTGATGAATCGCTTGAGGATATGAAGAAATATAGGTCATAAATAAAATTATATTGGATACTGATGCTTTTCCTACGTTTGTATTAATAATTAACATCTTATGGATATAGATCCCTCTCTGATTAAGGACATTCCCAGCATGGCTAAAGCTCTCAAAAATGCGAGAGATATGGCTGCATTTAAGCGCATCATGCCTTACTGCCGTCCTTTCCTAAAATTGTTGGGTGTGGATGAAAAAAAAATGGATGATGCCTTAGATAAGGTTGATGACCTTGTTCGTCAAATAGAAGAGATGTCCCAAATTCCAGATCGTTTCAATGACTTATTTGCTTCACGGGGCTGGATTATTTATGACTTACTCAACCTTGAGGTGGCCAAGGCAGCGATCGCAAAAGCGGACTCAGGTGATATAGATGGTGCAGAAACCGACTTAGTGAACTATTACAGCGCAGGAACAGTTAGGTGGAAGTTGCAAGCCATGAAGGAGATTCATGCCTTCCGCCCACGAATACCCCTTGCCCAAAAAGCCTTAGTCGATTACGAGGAAGAACGCTATCATGCCTGTGTTCCAGTCGTGCTGGCATTGCTGGATGGTTTAGTAAATGAACTATACGAGAAACGGCGCGGCTTCTTTGCTGAAGGGGTTGATCTCACAGCATGGGATTCTATTTCGGCTCATAGTCGAGGCTTGCAAGTATTAACAACTCTCTTTCAAACAAGTCGAAAAACGACTAGAATTGATCGAATAGATATTCCATATCGCAACGGAATCATGCACGGTATGGATCTTGGCTACGACAACAAAATGGTCGCAGCAAAAACCTGGGCGGCTTTGTTTGCCACCCATGATTGGGCATTAAAGGCGGAAAAGGGACTGATTGAGGCTCTACCAGAGGAACCTGAGAAAACATCCAATGAAATTATACAACAACAACTTCAAAATAAAGTAAGCATAGAAAAATTGGAGCAGTGGAGACCTAGAGATATTGTTGAGCTTCCTAAAACTGGTGACCCAGACCAATTCCTTGATGGAACTCCTGAGAAGCGGCTTGCTGAATATTTGATGTTGTGGAAAGCGAAAAACTACGGCTATATGGCTAGGTGTTTATCGGTTAAGTTGGGGCCACCCGTTAAAGAATCACCAAGAAGTATTCGTAAAATATTTGAATCTAAAACTTTAAAGTCCTCCGAGTTCACCTCAATACATGATCGTGCAGCGGGTATGTCAATCATTCTAACCTACCTAGTGTTTGAAGAGTACGGACAAGAGGTAACTAAATCATTTGAGTTTCTCTTGATAAATGAGAATTTCAAAGGAGAACCCGAAATTAGAGGCACACCAAACAGTGAATGGAAAATTATCAACTGGGACCTCTATTAATTGAGCTATCAGTCATTATATCCATGCCACTAACAGTCATTCGTCGCCCTAACAAGTCGCTAAAAATAAAAAGTATACACTGTAATCGCGACTAACTCAGTATCGGTCTCGGCAACAATCGGTACTACTTTCTTGAGAGAGTAGAACTTATCCTGCCAATCATTCTTTATTCTTTAGTCCGCGGAGGCGGACTTCATTTGTTTAGTAGCGGTTTCAACCGCCAAGCCATAAAGAGAATGACTAATAACTCCCCCAAAAAACTAAAGCCCTTTTCCGTTGTTGCGGGAAAAGAGCTTTAATTTATTATTAACCTGGCACTGAGCTATTTTACCGGGCAGTGACCTGCCGAGTATCTTCGCCATAGCAACGTTTAACAACCGAGTTCGGGATGGATCGGAGTGGTTCCACCATTAGATCATAAGCACGATGTTGTTATTATTGTATTAAAATAAAAACGACTGCCCTGGGCAATGATGATGAGTATTCGTGATATTACGATCGCCCTTATTGCAGCCACTTCCAGAATCATTCTTGCCAGAAGTCAGCGACTTCCTCGACTTTGTGATGCACAAGCACCAAAATAGAATAGCTGAGCCTAAACTCCCAGACGATATTGCTAAAGCTTGGGCAAAATGGTTCCAGGAGGTCGATAGCTTAAAACTAATGACTAATCAGCCGGAGAGCGAATATCAGCAATTCCTACTCAACAAGTAGCCGATCACAATTAGAGAAACAAACTAATATCCACGTGGAAAAAATCGGCTAACTTCCTGGCTTCATCTATTTCGATCGCCCTTCCGCTAACAAAAACTTTATCAACCTCTGTTTCCGTTCCCAAAACAGAAATCAAATCAGATTTGTCCAAATTTCTCGCATCCATTAAATGTTGCAACATTGAAGCAGCATTTCCTGCAGGAATCGGATAATTTTCAGATTCAAATTTATCAATCAGCGTTATCAAAAGCTCCAGAAATAGCTCTTCCTCCAGCGATCGCATCGGGCGGTGTTCCAGTTCGCAAGCGAGAGCGAGCGCGGCCTCGTTTTCTGCTTCATTTGCGATCGGTTTTGGTTGATACCGAACAAGTAAATCTGTATAAGATTTTGCATCAAAAGTACGGATCATTTTTCCACTCATCCTTACTTAGATTTGCACAGGTAGGGATTGCTTTCCCTATTTAAGCTACAGTAAAAGCTATATTTTCTAGCACTACATTAGGTACATTTCCACTACCTAAAACCTGTGTAGCATCTAAAACTTCTATCCCTACCAATAACTCATTTTCCCCAATATTTAAAGCAATTTCGTCAGTTAACTTTAAAGTGCGACACTGATGCTTGCCTTCTACAAGTCTAATGTAGAGAGCATCAATTTCGGAATCATAACTAATCTTCATAAATTTTTACCTCTTATTCTTCAGTCCGCGGAGGCGGACTTCGTTTGTGTAGTAGCGGTTTCAACCGCCGAGCTTCGTTTGTGTGTTGCTGCGCGGTTTCAACCGCCGAACCCTAAAGATAATGACTACTAACTCGCCCCAAAAACTAAAGCCCTTTTCCGTTGTTGCGGGAAAAGAGCTTTAATTTATTATTAACCTGGCACTGAGCTATTTTACCGGGCAGTGACCCGCCGAGTATCTTCGCCATAGCAACGTTTAACAACCGAGTTCGGGATGGATCGGAGTGGTTCCATTACATCATAAGCACCAGGAAAGCTTTGAAAACTTTTAATCCTGTGTCTGCGTTAAGTTTGATGCGCTGCATCTCTTTTGCTCGACTTAATTACCTTATCAAGTTTTTCTTGGTCTGTCAACCCCAAAGTCAAAACTTTTTTTCGCTCGCCCGAAACCGCCCCAAATAGCCGAGTTTGACGTATTATTTGCCAGTGTTGCCGATCGACCTTTAACTCACAAATCCAAAAAAGCCGCATCGACACCCTGTTCTGTGCGAATCTTCCCGTCCTTCACAAACCGCGCCACAACCTGCTTAAGTGTTAGACGTATTATTTGCCAGTGTTGCCGATCGACCTTTAACTCACAAGTCCAAAAAAGCCGCATCGACACCCTGTTCTGTGCGAAACTTCCCGTCCTTCACAAACCGCGCCACAACCTGCTTAAGTGTTAATTGTTCGATCGCCTTTCGGCTTCTGTCGCAATTTGCCTCAAAGGCCGCAAAGACGCAATTACCAAATTCGTAAAAAACTTTTCCTTTCCTAGCATCAAGTTCGATGACCCAAAATCTGCTGCTGGCCCAGAATATTGAGATTTCTACAAAACTCGCACGTTAGAAATCTCCAACAATTCTTTTGGGGAGTAGGGGTTAGGCATCCTGCCGACCCAAAACTTGCTTTTGTGTAGATGAGTAATAATTCACCAAAAAACTAAAGCCCTTTTCCGTTGTTGCGGGAAAAGAGCTTTAATTTATTATTAACCTGGCACTGAGCTATTTTACCGGGCAGTGACCCGCCGAGTATCTTCGCCATAGCAACGTTTAACAACCGAGTTCGGGATGGATCGGAGTGGTTCCATTACATCATAAGCACCAGGAAAGCTTTGAAAACTTTTAATCCTGTGTCTGCGTTAAGTTTGATGCGCTGCATCTCTTTTCCTCGACTTAATTACCTTATCAAGTTTTCCTTGGTCTGTCAACCCCAAAGTCAAAACTTTTTTTCGAGCGCCCGAAACCGCCCCCAATAGCCGAGTTTGACGTATTATTTGCCAGTGTTGCCGATCGACCTTTAACTTACAAGTCCAAAAAAGCGGCATCGACATCCTGTTCTGTGGGAATCTTCCCGTCCTTCACAAACCGCGCCACAACCTGCTTAAGTGTTAATTGTTCGATCGCCCTTTCGGCTTCTGCCGCATTTTGCCTCTCATGCCGCAAAGACACAATTACCAAATTCCTAAAAAAGTTTTCCTTTCCTAGCATCAAGTTCGATGACCCAAAATCGGCTGGCCCAGAATATTGAGATTTCTACAAAACTCGCATCTTATATCATGTCCGGTCGATCGACCATGATATAATCCGCAGGAACACCACCCCCATCAAATAAAGAAAGCCAAAACGAATTACGATCGCGCCTCATCTGAGTATATACGGCTGTTGTTAACTGGCGGTTTCAATGGTTGTGGTTATATGGTTTTGTACATCCGAGTACCGGAGAAACCAAAAGAGTGGATACTATCCTTTGTCAATAGCCAGCTTTTCGAGCGAGTTTGAGCAGATGAGAGCTCGACATTGGAAAGTAGGGCCGAAAAAAAGAGTCATTTTAGTAATGGATGGAGATCGATGGCATTTGAGTGAAAGCGTGAAAATCCCCTTGGGGATATATTTATATTATCTGCCTTCACATTCACCCGAACTGCAACCTGCCGAAAGACTGTGGCCTGCAGACAAATGAACCGATAGCTAATCACTGTTTTAAAAACGCAAGATGAATGAGAAGCAGTTTTATTTTAGCGGTGTCGAAAACAGTTAAATCTCAAACAGCTCGCGAGCGTGGTTTGGCTCATTTCTGTTGGTGGCCGGAGGCAAAAGTTTAATCATGGTTAATCGACTGGACATGACATCAATTTATGTAACTGCTCACCGCAACGCAGTTCTGGTGAGCAGTTACCTTTTTTGTTTGTTATGATTTTACCTAATAACTATAAGACTTATGCACTTTTAGTCATCAACCCGGTTTCTTCGTCAATTTCTCGTTGCTAACCCAATATTTTGCTTAGAAACCGGGTTGATGGGTGTAATTTTTAAACTCATGACTAATGGCTAATGACATTCGACGCTTCATTCCATTTTTTGACCCCAGCGCGTCTCAATGGGCCGCTGAGGCCCGCTGGCTGAGGTGGCTGACTTTTCTGTGGCTGTTTGTAGGGCTGACAGCATTGTTTTCGGCTTCCTATCCGATCGCAAATTATGAATTTGGAGACGGCCTTTATTATTTTAAACGACAGCTAATCGCAGTGGCGATCGGGCTGGCAGGTTTTAACTTGATGGTGTACTCCCCCCTGCGCTACCTGCTGAAAACAGCTCAGTTAGGCGTCCTGTTGCTGCTGGGATTGCTCTGGTTGACCTTAGTTCCGGGAGTGGGAACCACTATCAACGGGGCGACTCGCTGGATATCTCTGGGCCCGGTTCCGATTATTCAACCTTCTGAGTTGATCAAGCCGTTTTTTGTTCTCCAAAGCGCCCGCATTTTCGGCAACTGGCCCCGGTTGACAAATAAAGTTCGCTTAACTTGGCTGTTAATTTTCGGTGCAATGCTGTTGGGAATTTTGTTGCAGCCGAATTTGAGCACCACGGCTTTGTGCGGCATGACTTTGTGGTTGGTGGCTTTAGCGGCTGGCTTGCCTTACTTGCAGTTGGGCGCAACGGCAATCGGGGGAATGCTGTTGGCGGTTTTAAGTATTAGTTTTAGGGAATACCAGCGCCGCCGGATTATGTCTTTCCTCAATCCTTGGGCCGATCCGATGCAAGACGGCTATCAGTTGATTCAAAGTCTTCTGGCTGTCGGTTCTGGGGGCATTTGGGGTGTGGGTTTGGGGATGTCGCAGCAAAAGTTATTTTATTTGCCGATTCAGTACAGCGATTTTATTTTTGCTGTGTTTGCTGAGGAGTTTGGTTTGGTGGGAGGTTTCTCGCTGTTGCTGATGTTAGCGGCTTACTCTACTGTGGCTTTGAGGGTAGCGATGAAGGCTCGAAATATTGAGTCTCAGTTAGTGGCGATTGGGGTGATGGTGGTGATGGTGGGACAGTCGCTGCTGAATATTGGGGTGGCGACGGGGGTTTTGCCGACTACGGGTTTGCCGCTGCCGTTTTTTAGTTACGGGGGTTCTTCGATGTTGGCGAGTTTGTTGTTGTCGGGGTTGCTGATTCGGGTGGCTAGGGAGAGTTCTGAGGCTGATGTGGTTTCTTTAAACGGCCTCCGTGGAAAGTCTGGAAAGCCGAAGTTGCGATCGAACAACGGCACTGCACAAACCGAATAATTTGTCAATAGCAAACAAACCCGGTTTTTGGCAAAAATCGGGTTTGTTTATTACCTAAAAACTACTGGCAGAATACCAATTTATAGGAACCGGTATTGTAGGGAAGAACACTGATTTTGAGAAAAAAAGAAGTCGGCGATCTTAAGGCAATTCGAGATTTATATCGTCACAGATCAATGTCGATCGACTATTTCCGCCCGTCACCCTTATTTGGCGGTTCTTCTTGTTGTTCTTGAGGTTTAGCTTTGATGTTAGCTAATTCTTTTTTGTCTGGTTGCGGTGTTTCTGGAGTTGAGTTAGCCATGGAGTTTTTTCCTAAATAGATGCACCGCTTCATGATATCTTTTCTGGCTACAAATGTATTGCTGTAGATAGGGGGAGGAAAATCAAGACAGACAATTCGATTTGGGCTTTAATATTAGACAGCATTATGTAGATGCAAATGGCTGTCGCTTGCTATACTGCTGGAGGGTTGCAGCCAAACAAATCGGAGGCGGACGCAAAAACACCTTTGTTAAGAATTAAATGCCGAGAAGGCGAGCTCGAACGATTAACCCTTGCTGCTGCAATTTTCCCAGCATTCGCGTTACTGTTACCAGAAAGAATTGGTTTAAAGCCCCAAGCTCGATCGGCAGAAATTAAAAGAAGACTATTTATTAGTCCAATCCTCTTCCTTCCAGTTAGAGGTCGCTATCTTGCAGTCAACAGTCAACCGTCAACAGTCAACCGTCAACCGAACCGCGTCGTGCAGCAAATCGCATTAGCAATATCTTGATGTGTCAAGCGGATGCTCAAACCAGAGGCCTGTCAAAAGTTATGAAACTGCAAAAAATTGGATTGTCGGCACTGATCTCAATCTTAGCGGGGCTGACTGTAGGCGAGTTTCGGTTTATCCCTAATTCTCAATTTAAAATCATCAATTCTCAGGCCTTGGCTCAAACCCAAGCTCAGCAAGCCGAAGCAGACCGACTGTTAAAGGAAGGGATTCAGCATTATGATATTAGTCAATTTCAAGCTGCATTGCAGTCTTGGCAACAGGCACTAATAATTTATCTAGAAATTAAAGACCGCCAAGGCGAAGGGTGGGCTCGGGGAAGTCTGGGAATTGCTTACGATTCCCTCGGCGACTACGCCAAAGCGATCGACTACGCTCAGCATTCGTTGGCGATCGCCCGAGAAATTAAAGACCGCGAAAGCGAGGGGACAGCTCTGGGAAGTCTGGGAATTGCTTACGATTCCCTCGGCGACTACGCCAAAGCGATCGACTACGCTCAGCAGTCGTTGGCGATCGCCCGAGAAATTAAAGACCGCGAAAGTGAGGGGACAGCTCTGGGAAATCTGGGAAATGCTTACCGTAACCTCGGCGACTACGCCAAAGCCATCGAGTACGCTCAGCAGCAGTTGGCGATCGCCCGAGAAATTAAAGACCGCTACAGCGAGGGGACAGCTCTGGGAAATCTGGGAAATGCTTACCGCAACCTCGGCGACTACGCCAAAGCCATCGAGTACGCTCAGCAGTGGTTGGCGATCGCCCGAGAAATTAAAGACCGCCGAAGCGAGGGGGGGGCTCTGGGAAATTTGGGACTTGCTTACTTTTCCCTCGGCGACTACGCCAAAGTCATCGAGTACGCTCAGCAGCAGTTGGCGATCGCCCGAGAAATTAAAGACCGCCAAAGCGAGGGGGCTGCTCTGGGAATTCTGGGAATTGCTTACTTTTCCCTCGGCGACTACGCCAAAGCGATCGACTACCAACAGCAGTCGTTGGCGATCGCGCGAGAAATTAAAGACCGCGAAAGCGAGGGGAAAGCTCTCGGAAGTCTGGGAATTGCTTACCTTTCCCTCGGCGACTACGCCAAAGCGATCGACTACGCTCAGCAGTGGTTGGCGATCGCCCGAGAAATTAAAGACCGCCAAAGCGAGGAGACGGCTCTCAACAATCTAGGATTCGCTCTCTCCAAATCTGGCAATCTCCCAGCAGCAGAGAAAACCCTACTTGATAGTATTAAAGTTTCGGAATCTCTCCGTGCTGGATTAGGCGATGCCAATAAAGTGTCAATCTTTGAAACTCAAACTAACCCCTACCTCACTTTACAAGAAGTCTTCATTGCTCAGAAAAAAACTAATGACGCTTTAGAAATTGCCGAACGGGGTAGGGCCCGAGCTTTTGTGGAGTTATTGGCATCTCGCCAAGCCCCCTCTGCATCTGTCCCAACTACTATCAACCCCCCCAATATCCAGCAAATTCAACAAATCGCTAAAGAGCAAAACGCTACCCTCGTCGAGTATTCCATTATTAGGAATGAAGCCCTCTATATTTGGGTCATCAAGCCGACTGGTGAAATTACCTTTCGCTCCGTTGACCTGAAATCTCTCGACATCAATCTACCCGAAGCCAGCGAAGAGACAAGAGTATCTGCTGCTACCGGGAGGAGAGGATTAAACGAGCAAGATACCGCCTTAGCTGAGATGATTCGCGGCACTCGCGATGCTCTCGGTGTATTGGGGGACACTGCCAATACACAAACAGCTAATTCCCCTGCTTCTACCACTGCTAATTCTCGGATACTCTACCCCAAATTACAGCAAAGTTATCAACTACTCATTCAACCCATTGCCGATCTTTTACCTACTGACCCGAATGCTCCTATCATCTTCATTCCCCATCAATCCCTGTTTTTAGTTCCCTTTGTCGCCTTACAAGATCCGACAGGTCAATATTTGATTGAAAAACATACCATCCTCACTGCTCCCGCCATTCAAATTTTGCAGTTCACCCGCCAATCACGGCAAAAAAACCGACAACTTTCTCTCCAAAATAACCTCGTCGTCGGCAATCCAATTATGCCCAAAATAGGCACCCCGCCCCGCCAATTAGATCCCTTACCGGGCAGCGAACGGGAAGCAATTACAATTGCCCAACTTCTGAATACTAAACCGATTACAGGCTCTCAAGCGACTAAAGCATCGATTACTCAACAGATGCTAAAAGCCCGGATTATTCATCTGGCAACTCACGGATTACTCAATGAAGTGAAGAGCCGAGATTTACCGGGAGCGATCGCCCTAGCTCCATCAGGAAATGATGACGGATTGCTGACTTCGAGCGAAATTTTGGATTTAAAATTAAATGCTGAATTAGTGGTATTAAGTGCTTGCAATACTGGCAGAGGAAAACTCACAGGCGATGGCGTGGTTGGGTTATCTCGTGCTTTAATTAGTGCTGGAGTTCCTAGTATTCTGGTTTCTCTGTGGTCAGTACCAGATGATTCTACAGCGGAATTAATGGCAGGATTCTATCGCCAGTTACAGCAAAACCCGAATAAAGCTCACGCTTTGCGGCAAGCAATGCTGATGACAATGAAGATGCACCCAAATCCTCAAGATTGGGGGGCGTTTACGCTGATTGGCGAAGCAGAATAAGATTTTTTTCTGCGCTTGCTACACTGCTTGAGGGTTGCAGCCAAACAAATCAGACGATGCGGCAAAAACATCTTTGTTAAGTATTAAATGCCGATCGCCATCTCGACTGATTAACCCTTGCTGCTGCAATTTTCCCAGCATTCGAGTTACTGTTACCCGCGTCGTGCAAATCGCATTAGCAATATCTTGATGTGTCAAGCGGATATTCAAACGAGTTCCCTCAACCACAGGCTGACCGAATTCCTGTTGCAATAATAGCAGTAGCTGATACAAACGGTCATCTACTCGCCGCTGTCCGGCGATCGCTAAAATTGCTTCCATTTGCCGCAGCCGCCGTACCATTTGAGGCAGCAACTCGTGAGACAATTGAGGAGAAGCTTCGATTTCCACCATAGAATACCACATCAAATAAACATCTGATGTCGCCGCAGCTCGGTAAGTCTGCAAGTTTGTCAACCACAAACCGAAGCACATCGAAGGCCCAACCCAACCCAAAAGTCCTTCTTCTCCAGTTGGATAAAGCGTACTCAATTGTGCTAGACCTTGACAGACTCGCCAAAGACCGTGCGACATCATAGGAATGGTTTCCCCCTTGGCATAAAAATGCAAGTTTCGACTCGCTCCTGTGTTATGCTGGATTTCCGCTAATAGTGCTTTGGATGTTGGTGGCATATCCCTTATTTCCAGCTAAAAAACATTGGTCTGAAACCTACATTGCTCACTCTAGCCGACAAAGGTAAAGGTTTGGTAATCGTCTGGTTAGCGGCAAGATAAGCTTTAGTCGGTAGTTGTTAGTTGTTATAAAATGACTGAGGAAAAGCTGGCTTGTGTAAAAAATTGCACTCGTTATTCGGGGCAGATTAAATAAATATTTAAATTAAAAAAGTCCGCAGAATATTAGTTAAGAAATAGTCAGTCGATCGAGGTTAAATAGAAAACAGAGGCGAGTTCTGAAGTTCGATCGCACTTCCAGGCCTGCGGAGTCAACTGCTGCTATCTGCTGCCACAATTTTCAAGAACTTCTAAAATAGTTCAAGAAGGTATCAAAAGACAAAGTAAGGTTTTTCATGGCCGATCAATTAATTCGCGCTACAGCCGCAGAGGGCGGAATTCGCGCTGTAGGCGTCATTTCCACCCGCCTCACCGAAGAAGCAAGACGGCGGCACAAGCTCTCCTACGTGGCTACAGCCGCCCTCGGCCGCACGATGTCGGCGGGGCTGTTACTCGCCTCCAGCATGAAGCGACCCGAATCGAGAGTCAATATTCGCATCAAAGGAGATGGGCCGCTGGGCGGACTTCTGATTGATGCGGGACTGGATGGAACGGTTCGAGGTTATGTGGACAATCCCGGAGTAGAATTGCCGCCGAATGCTAAAGGCAAACTCGATGTCGGCGGGGCAATAGGTGACGGTTATTTGTACGTGGTGCGGGACGTTGGATACGGCTTCCCTTACTCAAGTACGGTAGAATTGGTTTCCGGCGAAATAGGCGACGATCTGACTCACTATTTGGCAACCTCGGAGCAGACGCCTTCGGCTCTGGTTTTGGGGGTGTTTGTGGGGGCGGACGGGGTACAAGCGTCTGGGGGTGTGCTGTTGCAGGTTCTGCCGAAGGCGGCAACGGACGAAAACCTCGTGCAAACTTTAGAATCTAGAGTTGCTGCACTGTCGGGCTTTACGCCGCTGCTGCGATCGGGCAAAACGCTGCACGAGATTCTTGAAGAGTTATTGGGAGATATGGGCCTGGAAATTTTCCCGGAAACTCAAATGGTGCGCTTTCACTGTGGCTGTTCGTTCGATCGAGTTTTGGGAGCTTTGAAAATGTTGGGCGAAGCGGAACTGCAAGACATGATTGAAAAAGATGGCGGGGCTGAGGCTACGTGCCATTTCTGCAACGAGGTTTACCAAGCTAGCAGCGATCAGCTTGCGGAACTGATTGGCGATTTGCGATCGAACTCCGGTTCTTGAGATAATAATTGGTAATTGGCAATCATGAGTGCGAGTTAGGGATAAAGGCCTTGACCAATTGCCAATTACCCCTTATCAATTACCTAATCACAAAATTTTGATTTTTGCGGTTTGGCGATCGCCTCTTGTAGTCTTTCGCCTGCAGGAGTATTGAAAAGTGATGAATACATTCTATAGAGCAGTCAATAGCAGCGATCGCTGTTTTGAAATAATTAAGACAGGCTGGTTGTTGTTTGTGGTGAGGATATGAGTCAAGAGCGCAAAACACCAGGCCGTTGGTCTGCATCAGAATCCTTGGAGTCAACAAAGGATTCTTCGTCGCTGGTGCGGGTACCAGCAAGGAAAAACCGGGCTGAACGACTTAAAGAGCTCCGAGAGTTGATTACTTCGGGAAAACTGCCGGGAGGGCATTTGGAACTACCGCCGAATTTGTCTGGGGAAAACTCGCAGCCGCTGGGGGGACCAAATCAGTTGTGGCGGAGGTGGTCGAATAAGTGGCAGTTTTGGCTGGCTGTGAGTTCGATCGTGTCGGTGGGTATGGGATTTGTGGCACTTGCGTCTTTGCTCAACCTGACCTCGCAGTCGAATTGCTCAAAGATTTTTTGGCCGACGGCTTCTGCTAACGATCGCTTTTTTTGCGCTCAAGAAGCAGCAAGCAAGCGGACGGCGGATGATTTGCTGTTAGCGATCGAATTAGTGAATGCTTTGCCACAAGACCATCCGCTGCGGCCGAGAATTAACGGTCAAATCGATCGGTGGTCAGAGGATATTGTCACGTTGGGAAATGTTAGTTTCCAAGAAGGAAAGCTGGAGGAGGCGATTGCGATCGCTCGCAAGGTTCCTAAAGACGTTCCCGCTTACCCGACGGTGGAAAAGCAGATTGAAAAGTGGCAGTCGATATGGAGCGATGCAGAGAAAATTTACGGCACAGCCCAAGACCACTTGCGTAAGGAAGAGTGGGCGCCGGCTTTCCGCCAAGCTACTTTGCTTTTGGATTTGGGAAATACTTTCTGGGAATCAGCTAAGTACGAGGAATTGACTCAGCTAATTCAGACGACTCGGGCTGAGGGCAATAAGTTGGTAAAAGCCCGGAATACAGCCTCGGAGGGAGGTCTCGACAATCTGGTGACGGCGATTAAGCTGGCTCAGGGAATTGGTGAAAACAGTTATTTGTATCAAGCTGCCAATAAGGCGATCGCGGAATTTAGCAAGAAAATTATGGAGATCGCCCAAAAACGCTTGCAGGCAGGCGATTGGCAGCAGGCGACCGCGATCGCTAGCAAGATTCCCGACGCTGCAAATTTAAGGGGACAAGTTGAGGATTTTAACCAGTTGGCGAATGCTACTGCTCAGGCTTCGACTGGCTCTGTTGAGGGTTTCTCAAAGGCGATCGAGATTGCTCAAAATTTGAATTCGGGCCGCCCTTTGTACAAACAAGCTCAAGATTTAGTCGGTCGCTGGCAGGAAGAAATGGCTGATGTGAAAGTTTTGGATTTGGCAAGCAGGCTGGCGGCGCCGGGAGGGGTCAAGGATTTGAGGGCTGCGATCGCGCAATTGCAAACAGTCCCGCAATCAAATCCCCGCTCTGAGGAAGCTCGCAGTCAAATTAGCAGCTTGAGCCGTCAAATCGAGCTGCTTGAAGACAGTCCGTATTTGCAAAGGGCGAACGATTTGGCGAGTACGGGCGATCCGAATGCTCTGGAAGCGGCCGTTGCTCAAGCTTCTCGGATCGCTAGAGGTAGGGCGCTTTACGTGGAAGCTCAAACCAAAATTCAAGCTTGGATCGAGAGGAGACAGCGACTTGTTGACCAGCCGTTTTTGGATAGAGCTCAGCAGCTAGCTGCGGGCGGCAATTTGGCGGGGGCAATTGAAATGGCCCGCCGGATTCGATCGGGACGGGTGCTTTATGAGGAAGCTCGATCGAACATTCGGACTTGGGAGGCTCAATTTCAGGGCGAGCAAGGTTTGCAGAACGCCCGTCAGGCCGCCCGAGCGGGGACTGCGGAGGCTCTGCAAACGGCTATTGCGCTGGCCCTTGAGGTGCCAGAGTCGAGTTCGCTCCGGTGGCAGGCGAGTGAGGCGATTGATGAGTGGAGCCAGCGGATTTTGGCGCTTGGTGTGGAACAGTCGTCGTCGGACCTGGCTGGGGCGATCGCGACTTTGAAGAAAATTCCCTCGGGCACTCGGGCTTTTGAGCAAGCTCGATCGCAAATCGAAGTTTGGGAGGAGTCGCTGAATCCTCCGGATGCTGAATCTCCCCCTCCCGAACCCCCGGAAACCGAGCCTCCGAGCAGCCCTCCGAGTCGGTAAATTTGAGGGCTACCAAAACGAATAGCTTCAAAATCTTCAGGGACGCCAACGCCTCCGAGCAGCCCTCCGAGTCGGTAAATTTGAGGGTGAGAAGCTGCTAAATAATATCTTTAGTTATCTGTATTAGGGAACCAAAAATGAAAACGCCCAAGCAAGTGATCCAAGACTGGGTTTCTGCTTATAATGCTCGTGACCCTCACGCCCTGATCGAGCTTTATCACGACGATGCAGAGAACCATCAAGTTGCCTTTGGCGATCCTCTAAACGGGCGCGAGGCATTGCTTGAGAGTTTTGTTAGCTTCTTCCAAGCTTTTCCAGACAATTACACGCACGTTGAGAATCTGTTTGAGGATGGCGAGTGGGCGATCGTCGAGTGGAGTGGTGGCGGCACATTTCTAGGTGAGTTTGGTGGCAACCTACCAACTGGCAAAAGTTTTACGCTGCAAGGCTGTGGCTTCTTTCATGTTGTTGGTGGCAAAATCCATTTTCAACGCGGTTACATAGACAAGCACACTTGGTTCATGCAGATTGGGTTACCGATATCATAAGCTTCCAGTTGTGCAACTGTACAATTATTTCGCATCAAGTCTTTGCTGACTAAAACCTGCTTTGCAGCTAGATACTACCGAAAATAGGCTAACTCGCTTGCTCAACATTGGGCGGGGGGTTTAAACCCCCATCTCACAGCTTGCATTCGGTTAAAACCGGCTAAGAATTCATCAATTGCCACCGGATTTGACAAGATATCCTTAATAGTTAATCGCCAACATTTAAAAATTGGTAAATAAATTCTTTGTATTCCTCTTTCACGGGCAGCTCTTCATCGACTTTGAGTCGCCGCCGCACTGCCACAACTTCTTTGCGTTCGATCGGGTTATAACCTGGTTTATCGTATTTTTCCCAATACAATCCCGTTCCCCGGCGCTGCCAAGTCGGCAGTTCGTTAAAGTTAATTCCGTTTTGAAACAGCAATTCATTTTTGAAAGCCACTGATTGTTTCTCTAATATAACTGCTGCATTTTCACCCGTTTCGCCATTTTTTCGCAGCATCCAATAACTCCAGCCATTCAAAGCGCAGCGCGCTGCATCTGCTTGGCGCCATAGAAAATAATCTACTACTTGCGATTTGTTGGCTGCGGAACAAATGCGGCTGTCAAAATTGACTGCTGTTTGGGCGGCGCGAGTGAAAGTTGCACTGGCAATACTGGCAGAAATAGAGACAATTTTTTCTAAGCTGCGGTCAAATAAATCCCAATCTGGAGGAAACAAAACTGAGATTTCGTCACTTTCGGTATAAGCGTAAATGCCGTCTAGTTCTGATAGGAGTGTTTTGGCAGTTTCCACCATTAATTCGTGGAATTTTAAGTCGAAAGGCTTATCAAAACTTGAGGAAGTAAATTTGGAAAAACTGCGACCGTCGGCGCGAATTACTGTGTGAGTTCCCGGCAATAAACGCAGGCTGTGAAAATATTCAAGCTCGCGCATTTTTTTTTCAAATGTCTGATTGTCCATGAATAACTTCCTCTGCGGGCCAGGTTTTTACTTCAAAGGTAAAGTTTTCTGCTATGCGGGCGGAAAACAGCCGTTCAAACCCTTCGGCGTAACTGGGCAATACCATTTTTTTTAGAGTAGCATAAATTGCTATGTCTGGAACTTGAGATTTGCCCGATCGCTTGTGATTTCGAGCTAAACAGTCGCTGACTATTGATTCAAAGTAGTAACCGATGATTTGGGCATTATAGGTGCGACCGATATCAATCAGCGACTTGCGATCGAGAACTTCGGGATTGGTGTTGTCAACTGCGACTGAATGACCTGCTTGCAGTGCATTTTCAATTAATTGAATTTGTCGGCGCGATTTATTTCTATTGTTTCGCATTAAATCTTTGCTGACCCAAACGTGCGTGGCAGCTAAATAGTCGCGGAAAAATGTGCTTTTTCCCGATGCTTGCAATCCCATTAAAATGACTAATTCCACAGCCTAAACATCCGCCGGATTTAGGTGCATCATTGCCCAAGTGGTGTAAGTGCCGATCGGACTCCAAAGTATGTAAGGCAGCAATAACAGGGCTGCGGGCTCCGAAACTTGCAACACAATTAAAGCTAGTATTACGCTTAAAATAGCGCCCGTTCCGCCGATTATTGTGCCGACTTTTAGGCTACGCAATTTGCACATAACGGGCGTGTAAGAAATAGTCACTATTTCTAAAAGCAGGTACAAACCCATTCTCAGCCAAGTCTCCTGAGTTCCGGGTTCTTTTTCCCAAACAATCACTGCTGACCAAGCTGCACAAATAAAAATTACTGTCCAAATTAGGGGAATTGCTTTTTCAAATACTAGCCATCTCGGACGCTGCAAGCGGTTGAACCATTGGATGTCGCTGGGCGCGATTATGTTAGCGGCTAAAGCTACTACAAAGGCGACGCCTCCGATTACCATCCAGGATTTAATCATTTCTTTACCTTGGGCGAGGTTGACAGGTTCAATTCAGCAGATATTATCTCTAATTTTGGCGATCGCGCAATCTGTCCCTAGTTATATTAGGTTGGGATCAGTCGCGACACCCAACATCAGTTGAAAAGTAATTTAGACTTCTGGGAAACCTCAAGTTATTTTCTTCAATTCCACTTCATAATATAAAAAATGTGAGTCTTGCTCCCTCCCCTTGACAAGGGGAGGGTTCGGGCAGGATTTTCAGTAAATTTGACCAGTAATTTTGACAAAAAGTTTCTTAGTCTTTCAAAACAATCGGCTACTAGCCGAGCCGATGATGCTGTTCTAATTCTAAACTAGAGTCATCCTCTTTTTTGGGAACCAAAAGCGTATTTTCGCTGCTCGGTTGCAACACGGCTTTAATCACTTGGAGAAAACGGTTAGGCTTTTTAGTTTGACCGTTGAGAGTGCGGCGGTCTTGCACTTTTTTAGAAAGGTGCCGCATCACAGATAAATCGAGTTCATCTATGAAATGGTCTGCTATACGTTCTCCCATTAAATCAATAGCTTCAGCATACTGCTCGGTCAGGGTTTCTATGGCATCGTATGCTTCGTCAGCAACTTGACTTGCTACTGTTTTATTTTGGTCGCCTGATGTCTTGGAATTAGTGCGGCGCCGGTCTAAAAGACTTTGGTAGTCAGCAATGCTCATTCCCAAATTGTAAATATGGTGGTGAGCGTGATCCATCAAATCTACTTCGCTGGGATAGAAGAAACCGCGAGTGCTGTTGATGCCGTGCAGTTTTGCCCAACGCCGCAGATTTGTCTCATCTTGCAGTTGGTATCGCTCCAACATTTGAGCTGTGTTCAGCTCTACTTCTGGCGTAACTTTGAAATCGCTCATCGGTAAATCCTCGCTGGTGAGTAAATAAATAAAATTGAAACTTAGAATCTGTGATTTGCGTACAGTCTGAAAATGACGATCGATCGTTTGACGGCATTCACGGAAGTCTTGCGGGCATTTGCTAGCCCTCGATCGTGCGATCGTTAGATGGAGTCAGAGGATTTCAGGGTACTTTTGGGCTTTGTCTCGATCGCATCCGGGAGCAAGCACACAGGGTTAATAATATAGCTGATTTAAGGTTTTAACAACCGTTAAAAATAGTAAAGTTTGATTTTTTAGCTGGAAATTTTAGTAATGTTGAGCTATAATATTCTCAATTACCGTGCAATTAGTAATTTTAGTAGTTGCAAACGAGATTCTTAGTATGCCTGTATACGATTATTTTTGTCCCAAAAACAACCAGAAGTTAGAAGTTTCGCACAGCATGAACCTGGAAGTTTCGACTTGGGGTCAACTGTGCGAGTTGGCTAAGTGCGAACCCGGGGAGACTCCCGCAGATGCTCCGGTACGCCGGCTGCTGAGCGCTCCGAGGTTGATGAAGCCGACATCCGACACCGATTATAAAAATTCGGGTTTCAGCAAGTACGTGAAGCGGGATGAAGGGGTTTATGAAAATGTCACGGCTAAGGACGGTGAAAGCCGTATTGTCAATCGAGATGGCAAGCCGATTAAAGACTGAAAACCCACAATAATCAAGTTTTCAGTTGGGTGAATTACAGATATTGGGTAGGGACACGGCAGTGCCGTGTCGTGCCTTTTATCCGATTGAAAAGTGCTATATTATTCAGATCGTATTATGCCGATGCAGAGGGAAACAATACCAGCGACCGGACATAATATTATTAGCCAAACCAATCTTTCATTTTGTATTGGGCTTGTTCTTTAGTATCAGCATTAATGTAGACTGAAACAGTAGCTATTGCAGCCAGCAAAACTCCCAAATCGTCGGTAAATCCGATGCCGACTAATAGATCTGGAATCGCATCCACAGGAGATATAAAATAAGTCAGAGCTCCAACTACAACTCCTTTTGCCCAAGCAGGCACGTTTGGGTTCTGAGCCGTATAGTAGAGAATCAAAGCTTTTTCAACTACTTCTCTTCCTGCGGTTAAAGCAAACTTTTTAAGTTTAACCCAAAAACTTTCATCGGAGTATTTTATATTAGAATCACTGAGGTTAGTCGTGGTTATTTTTTGGTCAATTAAATCGAGAGGGATGCCCTTATTTTTGAGCTGGGAAACAGCAGAATTAAAAGATGCTGATGCCTGATTTTTATTAGGCGCGCCCTCCCGTATTTGTTTCATTTCTGCGATGAATTCCTGCATGGCTTGGATTTGCAAGTCGGAAACCGCCAGCAGTTTTTTTGCGGATTGGATCGCCTCGCTTTCTCCGGGATGCAGCGTCTTATTTGCCCCAGCAATGTTGATTAAAAAATACATGACTCCCAAACGCAGCGGTTCTTCTGAGTGGCTGAGTGTTTGCAAACAGTCGCTGAGTGAAGGGGGAGTGGCTGTGTAGGATTGGATTTGAGTCTTTGCAGAGTCAGAAAATTTGTCTAAATTTATGGTTTTAAACAACAAATCTAGTTCGTCAATATCAACGGAACCATCGGCGGCTGCGATCGCAAATAAAGAACCATAAAAAGCTAAAAGTTCGCTTTCTGAGGATGTGGCAAAAATATCTCTCTCGGACATGATGCTACTCCGATTGATAACGACGCTTTGCATTTTACCACAAAACTCAGATCGAAATGATTTCGGCACTCGCATTCAAGGGCTGCGGAAACAGGCAATAATTTTAGAGAGGATGACACAATGGAGAATTTTTTATGAAAGTTGCGATCGTCGGCTGCGGCTATGTGGGTACTGCGACAGCCAAACATTTACGCGGCAAATCGGATTGTACTGTGACGGCGACAACTACGACGGCGACGCGAGTAGTTGAATTGGAGGGTGTCGCGCAGCGGGTAGCCGTGCTCAAAGGAAATGACACAGAGGCAATGACCGCTGTATTGCAAGAACAAGATGCTGTTATGCTGTGCGTAGGTGCTCCAAATTCTCAGGCTTATCGGGAGAGTTATTTAGAGACTGCGACAACTTTAGTATCGGTTTTACAGCAGATACCGACAGTAAAGCAGGTTATTTATACGGGTACTTATTCTGTGTATGGCGATCGCCAAGGTGAATTGGTAAATGAAGATTCACCCGTTGCGCCGGCTAATCCAAACAGTGAAATTCTAGCAGAAACGGAACGGATTTTATTAGCAGCATCTAGTCCCAATCTTCACGTCTGCATTCTCCGTTTGGGAGGAATTTATGGGCCGGGGCGAGAATTAGTTAAAATCTTTGGACGTTCGGCTGGGAACACTCGTCCTGGTAGGGGGGAAGATGCTACTAATTGGGTGCATCGCGATGATGTTGTTGGGGGGTTAACATTTGCTTTGGAAAATCGATTACAGGGAATTTATAATTTAGTTGGCGATGTATCGCTATCTAGTGGTGAATTGCTCGATCGCATTTTTGAATCTCACAATTTGCCTAAAGTTTCTTGGGATGGAAGTCCTAGTGTGCGGCCTTATAATGCTAGGGTGTCGAATCTAAAGATTAAGGCGGCTGGTTATCAGTTTATCCATCCTGAAATTAGGGAGTTTTAATAGTCCTGGGCGCAGCACCTAATTATGTAGGGTGCGCACTGCGCACCTTGCTAGAGAATTTTAGATTTTCCCTTTAACCCAAGTTCTAAAGGATTTCAGCAAAGCAATTTCTCCTATCGTTTGAGTGCGAGTGAAAAACCCAGCCATTTCTGCTACCGATACAAAGGGAAAAGCAATACTAAAGTCGCGCTCAATATATTCAGTTTCTACCAACTGATAAAATTTCAAAACTCGCCCGTTATATAGCCAGAGTTCCGGGACGCGAAGTGCGGAGTAAATGGCAAACTTATCAATTGAACTGCTGGTAATATCTATTTCAATTGCTAAGTCGGGCGGTGGGGCAGTTTCTAAATCTAGTTCTTGCCTGCCTCTAACTGCTGCTTCATTTTGGATATAATAACAGTTATCTGGTTCTATGCCTTTTTTGGCATTTTTGAGTTTGAGAGTAGTTGAGCCAGCACTTTTAATTTCAATGTCGAGTTCTTCTGCTAAAATGAAAATGAAACGATGAAAGTGAAGTTTATAAATTTCATGAAGGTATGAAGGAGTCATGATTTCTAGCATACCCTCATGGTAAGCTATGCGATAACCTCGCTTATCGCCTATTTCTTTGAGCAAGCTTTCAAAGGTTTGCCAGCTAATGTTTTCTAGCAGTCTTCTCTGTTCGGCTAGACTTGAAGTAGTAGCAATCATCTCAAAATCTCCTTGAGCTGAGAAAACTCTAGTTTTCTTTTACCACAGGCCCCGATACTATGAAATGGGCGATTTTTTACGGGATAGCTGTGCTTCCCGGTCTTTTTTTTACCGCAGATGCAGGCGGATAGATGCGGAGGAACGCGGATGAAGAAAGAGCGATCGGACTTCACTTATGTTGTGTTAAATATTATTTAATGACACCGCTAATTCTTTCTCTTCTTCCCAAGACAGTGATCTTTGAAGTTCTCCTGATACTATAAATGTTTGAGCTGCCAACAGTGCCGTCTCTAAATTTACACACATC
This sequence comes from Microcoleus sp. Pol7_A1, assembly GCF_036701085.1. Classification (NCBI taxonomy): domain Bacteria; kingdom Bacillati; phylum Cyanobacteriota; class Cyanophyceae; order Oscillatoriales; family Microcoleaceae; genus Microcoleus; species Microcoleus sp. Pol7_A1. Next base: position 283,161 of record NZ_JAUBQD010000001.1, on the reverse strand, counting down.
CTGGCAGAATAATTACCTTCTTGTCCGCCGATAACTAGCTTTTCTATTGCATCTGGTTTTGATGGATCTACTAAATTATGGAAGCTAACGTTATCAAAAGTTACGTTAACAATATATTTGCCGGATTCGCCGCTACCAATGCTCATATAACACTCGTCATCTGCACCCAAGGTAACTAAAGTTTTACTTTTCCCATCTAACTCGCGAATGGCTTGTTCTATTTGACTCCAAGTAGGACTTTCTATTAAATCACCTTCCTCCTGGTTGCCAACCCAATTTTCTGCTGATAGGTTTAACACAAACATTATTGCCTCCTTCTATTTGGGGTGCGATCGCTCTCTTCTTCATCCGCGTTCATCCGTGTTCATCTGCCTTCATCTGCAGTCAAAAAAAGGGCGATCGCTAGATTAAATAATTATCTCGATAGCGTTCCAGTGCCATTTGTCGTGCTTCAAATTCATTCCATTGCTGGATAGGTCGTAAAGTTTCTACAGTTGTCAATTCATCGGGAAGTGGTGTACCTATTATTTGATTGATTACTTCGGCTATTACCCGACAACAGCTTTGTGGCCAACAGACTACTTGCTCCTCAGCAAATCTAATTACTATCCATCCTTTTTCTAAAAATAGTTGATGGCGCTGATTTTCTTGGACAATCACTTCGTAATTTTTAGGCTCGCCGCTTTCATCGTGATAAGGTTTATCAATTGTTATATCAATACGTAAATTTGTTAACTTATCAAAATAAGAAATTTCTATACAGTAAGGTTGATAGGATTGGGATTTTTGGATAATTAAATTGTTATAAATTTTATCTTGAAATAATTGCTGTAAGTTCTTATAAAACTTACTTTCAAGCCACTGAGACTTTGTACTGACAATTCTACCATCAGGAGGGACGGTTTTTATGATAATGTCTTTAATTATCTGATAGCGATACTGTTTTATTTTTTCAGGTTTTTGGGATTCTGCTATCTGCCGTTTATGCTGACTCTCACGCTTTTGCCATTCTGCCAACAAATCTTTATAATCGCACATTTGTTGTTTGTATCGATTAAGTGTTCGTAAATAATACATTTGTTGTTGCCCGAAGTTTAAGGCAGTAACCAAAATTCCACCTACAGAAATATAGAAACTAACGACAATATTTCTACTGGCAATCAGACCGATAGTTGCAAAAGGAATAATTAATGGAAGAGATTTATAAAAAAACAAAAGTACATCAATTGGTTGAGGCTTATAACTAGGAGGTAAAGGTTTTGGTTCACTAAATTTCCATGTGAATGGAACTGCATCCATAGCTTGAATAACAGGGTCGGGCATGAGGATAATAGGATATTGATTCATGTTTTTTAGTGGTGGTATTATTAAACTATAATACTCAACTATTTTCACGAGATATTGCGCTAGGCAAAGGCAAACCATGTTCTAACAAGGTGGGCAAATACCCACCCCACAAACTTACCCCATAATCCCACCAAAAAAGTCGATCGTCTCTTTCAACGCTTTGACAAACACATCAATCTCCTCGCGAGTATTGTAAAAATACAAACTCGCCCGCGCCGTAGATGAAACGTTCAAATAGCGGTGCAAAGCTTGCGTGCAGTGATGCCCGGAACGAATCGCGACTCCCTCCTGATCTAACAAGGTAGACAAGTCTTGAGGGTGAATTTCTCCCGCAGTAAATGCCGCCAAAGCTGCCCTACCTTCGCCGTTGCTGTCTGGCTGCGGCCCGTAAATTTTGATTTCTGGAATTTGCCGCAATTGTTGGAACATATAAGCAGTCAATTCTGCTTCGCAAGCGTGAATCTTATCCATGCCAATGTTACTAAGATAATCGATTGCTGCACCAAGGGCGATCGCCTCGCCGATTGCAGGCGTGCCGGCCTCAAATTTGTGCGGCAAATCGGCATAGGTTGAATAATCGAGAAACACGTCAGCAATCATCTCGCCGCCGCCGAAAAACGGAGGCATTTCTCTCAGCAAGTCCAGTTTACCGTACAGAAAACCGATGCCAGTCGGAGCGCACATTTTGTGACCGGAAGCAACCAGCCAATCGCAATCTATTGCTTGCACATCTACTATCATGTGCGGCACGCTTTGGCAAGCATCTATTAAAACTCTGGCGCCGAAACTGTGGGCAATTTTGCAGATTTCTTTGATTGGACTGATGCAGCCCAAAGTATTAGAAACGTGAACGGTTGACACCAATTTAGTTTTATGGGAAATCAGCGTTTTAAACTGTTCCAAATCAAACTCGTTAGTTTCCGTTAACTCGACAAACTTCAGCACCGCACCGGTTCTTTGAGCAATCATTTGCCAGGGAACGAGATTGCTGTGGTGTTCCATTACCGACAGGATAATTTCATCTCCGGCTTGGAGAGTGCTCAAACCCCAAGAATAAGCAACCAAATTAATCGCTTCAGTAGCGTTGCGAGTGTAAACAATTTCTTGCCGCGACGCGGCATTTACAAACGCCGCAACTTTGTCTCTAGCACCTTCGTAAGCATCTGTCGCTTTGGCACTGAGAGTGTGAGCGCCGCGGTGCACGTTTGCATTGTATTGTCCGTAGTAATCACGCCAAGCGTTGAGCACAGCTAGGGGTTTTTGAGAAGTAGCTGCATTGTCTAAATAAACTAGCGGTTTGCCATTTACTTTTTCATTCAAAATTGGGAAGTCGCCGCGAACTTTTGATGCAAGTGTTTTTTCTTGAATAAGTGTCATAATTTTTGAAGTTAATGATTTGTCGTTGGGTGGGGGCGGGTTTACGAAATTGTTGGTTTTAGGCAATTATTATTCGTGAAACCCGCCCCTACAGGTTGTTAAAAATGGTGCAAGATGTTGTAGGGACACAGCACTGCTGTGTCCTCTGTGTCCTCATCTTTATGAGTTATTCTTGAATAGCCACACAGGTAGAAAGCATTTTCGCCACGCCAATAATTGGCAACAGATTGAGAATTTCTGCTGCAAAAGCATCGATTAGCAAATAGCGGCTTCTTTCTAAATCCAAACCGCGACTTTGCAAGTAGAAAAGCTCATCATCTTCTAACTGGCTGACAGTTGCACCGTGGGAACATTTAACGTTGTCGGCGACAATTTCCAACTGCGGTTTGGTATCTACGCGAGCTCTCGGCGACAGCAACAAATTCCGGCTCAACTGTCCGGCATCTGTCAATTGTGCGGCTTTGCGAACGAAAACTTTGCCGTTAAATACAGCGCGAGCTTTGTTGCCGACAATGCACTTGTGCAATTGGCGACTTGTACCGTGGGGGTAATTAAAATCGATTAAACTGTGAGTGTCCGCCAACTGTTCCCCAAAGGCTACGCTTAAGCCGTTTAAAGTTGTTTCAGTGGCTTCGCCGCGCTGAAATACTTCTAAATTGTGCCGCGATATTTTGCCGCCCAAGCTGATAGCATGGCAAGTGTAACGGCTATTACGAGATTGTTCGATCGCACTTTTGCCGATATGAACAACCTCTCCACCTTCCCGCTGAAGCCGAACGTGATTCACAGTGGCGTTTTCGCCGACAACAACATCCGTTACAGCATTCGTAAATGCAGGGACATTACCGATAGTTGCGTAATCCTCAACCAGCGTCACATTGCTTCCAGGCTCAGCTATGACCAAGCAGTGCGGCTGGGACATCGTGGGAGATGCACCTGGTGCTGTCAGGAACAGCAAGTGAATCGGAAGGTCGATCGACATATTGGCCGGCACGAACACCACCGCAGAATCCGCCAAACCCGCAGTATTCAGCGCGGTAAACACCTCGGTTTGCTGTCTGTGCTTGCTCAAAACATCGCTGATGCGTCCTTGATATTTTTCGGGCACATTAGATAGATTACCTGCGTAAAAGTCGATCCTCTTCGAGGACTCCGCTAACGGCAAATTCGGCAAAACCGACGACTCCACCGTTGACAAATCCGGCGCATAAAAACCGTTGACAAATACCAATCTTAATGGTAAATCATCCCGATTTTTCACTGGCATAATGATATCAGCCAACTTAACTTTTGACTGATTGCTCTGGGGTATATGAAAAGGAATTTGCAACACCGACGACAAATCAGTAAAGCGCCATTCTTCATCCCTCACCGTCGGAAAACTCGAAGAAAGAACGTATTCAGTCGCCGCATCCCGCAAATCCTGCAACCCGTAAGCAGAACTTTCGTTATTAGCTGCGCCCAACTTGCCGCACTGATTCACCAAATCAGTCAAAAACATTTCCCTACTAGCAACTTGCGTATTCATCATCGCGCGCCTACTCCTGCTGCTTCCTCTTCCACCACCCAGTCATAACCGCGCTCTTCCAATTCCAGCGCCAACTCTTTCGGGCCAGTCAAGATAATTCTACCGGCTTCCATGACGTGAATAAAATCAGGAATAATGTAATTCAGCAACCGCTGATAGTGAGTAATCACCAACATCGAATTTTCAGCATTTGACAACTGATTCACACCGCCGGCGACAATCTTGAGAGCATCGATATCCAAACCCGAATCAGTCTCATCTAAAATAGCTAACTTCGGTTCCAACAGCGCCATTTGCAAAATTTCATTCCGCTTTTTCTCGCCACCGGAAAAACCCTCATTTACGCTGCGGCCTAAAAAAGAATCATTCATCTTGACAATATCCAGCTTGTCCTCGATTAAATCTTGAAAATCAAAAGCATCCAATTCTTCCAAGCCGCGATGTTTGCGGTGAGAATTGTAAGCCACGCGCAAGAAATCCAGATTGCTAACGCCGGGAATTTCTAACGGATATTGGAACGCTAGGAAGACGCCAGCCAATGAACGTTCTTCCGGCGGTAATTCCAGCAAATTTTGACCCAAAAAATTAACTTCTCCGCCCGTTACCGTATAAGCAGGATGGCCCGCTAATATCTTGGATAAAGTGCTTTTTCCCGAACCGTTCGGCCCCATAATCGCGTGAATTTCACCCGATTTTATTTCCAGATTCAAACCCTTCAGGATTTGGGTATCTTCCACATTCGCAGTTAAATCGCGGACGGATAGCACCACTTGACTATTTTCTACAATCATCTATTTTTTTCCTTTTCCTCAATGCACTTTACAGCTTTTTCTTCTCGTTCTTTTCGTTCCTAGGCTCTGCCTAGGAATGCGTGTCGCGAGGCTCTGCCTCGTTGGAAACGCGAGAGAGAAATGTGAGGCAGAGCCTCTAGATATGCGTTACCAGGCAGAGCCTGGTAACGATGGTTTCTAGCCCGCCAAAATATTTTCTTCCTTCTTCCTTCTTCCTTCTTCCTTCTACCCGACACTTCCTTCCAGCTTCAGACTCAACAGCTTATCAGCTTCCGCCGCAAATTCCATCGGTAACTGATTGAAAACATCTTTACAGAAACCGCTAATCATCATCGAAATAGCATTTTCTGCGGAAATTCCCCGCTGTGCGAAGAAGAACAATTGCTCTTCCCCAATCTTAGAAGTAGAAGCTTCGTGTTCCACTTTAGCAGTGTGGTTCTGCACTTGAATGTAAGGGAAAGTATTCGCTTGAGCATTGTCGCCAATCAGCATGGAATCGCACTGAGAGTAATTGCGAGAGCCTTTAGCATTAGGCCCCATTTTCACCAAACCGCGATAGCTGTTGGATGAATTTCCCGCCGAAATTCCCTTAGAAATAATCGTGCTGCGAGTATTTTTACCAACGTGGATCATTTTGGTTCCGGTGTCAGCTTGCTGTTGGTTATTTGTCAGCGCTACCGAGTAGAATTCGCCCACAGAGTTGTCGCCGACTAACACGCAACTGGGATATTTCCAAGTAATCGCGGAACCGGTTTCTACTTGTGTCCAAGAAATTTTAGAATTAACTCCCTGACACAAACCCCGTTTCGTCACGAAGTTGTAAATGCCACCTTTGCCGTTGGCGTCGCCGGCGTACCAGTTTTGCACTGTGGAGTATTTAATATCGGCATTGTCCATTGTTACCAATTCCACGACGGCGGCGTGCAGTTGGTTGGTGTCAAACATTGGCGCGGTGCAGCCTTCCAGGTAAGAAACTGAGCTGTTTTCTTCTGCAACAATTAGGGTGCGCTCGAACTGGCCGGAATCTCCGTTGTTGATACGGAAATATGTTGACAATTCCATTGGGCATTTGACGCCTTTGGGAATGTAAACAAAGGAACCGTCGCTGAATACGGCGGAGTTGAGGGCTGCGAAAAAGTTATCGCCGACTGGTACGACGCTGCCAAGATATTTTTCTATTAGTTCGGGATAATCTTTGACGGCTTCTGAGATGGAACAGAATATAACGCCGTCTTTGGCTAACTTTTCTCTAAATGTTGTGGCAATTGAAACGCTGTCGAAAACGGCATCGACGGCAACATTTCCGAGCCGCCTTTGTTCGGATAGGGGAATACCGAGTTTCTCGAAGGTTTCTAGCAGTGTCGGATCAACTTCGTCCAAACTGTTGAGCTTTTTGGGCTTTTGTTTGGGCGCGGAATAGTAGATAATTTGTTGGTAGTCGATCGCGGGATAGTTGACGTGGGGCCAAGTGGGCTCGGTCATTTTCAACCACTGCCGATATGCTTTGAGGCGGAATTGCAGCATGAATTCCGGTTCGTTTTTCTTGGCGGAAATCAGGCGGACTACATCTTCGCTCAAGCCGCGGGGGATGGTGTCTGACTCGATGTCGGTGACGAAACCGTATTTGTAGGGCTGGTTGACTAAGGTTTTGACTGTGGTAGAACTCATTATTTTGCGTGTTCAGTGTTCTAGATAATGCTCTCTGGATGGCAGACGGGGCAATGCCTGTCTCGGCTTGAGCGAGTTCTGCTGGACTGCTCTTGGAAGTTAAACAACAATTTTGTTGCTTTACTATATTTTAAGCTACATTAACAATAGTGATATTGTCAAAGTCAAATTAATAATTTTTTGTGAAGATGATGGAGACTACTCAGCAGACTTCCACGAAACAAGACATCCTGGAATATTTGCTCAAGGGGGGGCAGGGGACGGCTCTTGAGTTGGCGGAGTCTTTGGATATCAGCCCGCAGGCAATTCGCCGTCACTTGAAGGATTTGGAAGCGGAGGGGCTGATTCAGTATCAGTCAGTTCAGGCTGGGATGGGGCGGCCGCAGCACATTTATGAGCTTACCAGTCTGGGGCGCGATCGATTCCCCAATCGTTACGGTGATTTTGCAGTCTCTTTCTTGGATACTTTGGCGGAAACCGTCGGCCGCGAGCAAGTAATTACTATCCTGCGAAAACAGTGGCAGCGCAAGGCTACGGACTACCGGCGGCTAGTGGGTACGGGTTCGCTGCAAGAACGGGTGACTAAGTTGGTGGAACTCCGCAGGGCTGAAGGTTATATGGCTGAGTGTTATCCTGTAGAATCTGTAGAGGTGGGGATGTGCGATCGCGCTGGTTTAGGCGATCGATTTGTGTTGATGGAACACAACTGCGCGATTTCTAATGTTGCTGAAACTTTTCCGAGTGTGTGTGGCAATGAGTTGGAAATGTTTGCAGGGGTTTTGCCGGATTGTATTGTGGAGCGGACTCACTGGATTATTAATGGGGAACACCGCTGCGGTTATTTGATTGCAAGAAGGAAGGAAGAAGGAAGAAGGAAGAAGGAAGAAGGAAGAAGGAAGAAGGAAGAAGGATGAGGGAAGGCATTACACGGATTTTGACACGGATACACGGATGGGTGTTTTTACTAATTACCAATTACCGACAGCACTACACGGATTTTGACACGGATACATGGATGGGTATTTTTTGCTTTTACCGATTACCAACAGCACGATACGGCTTTTGACACGGATGCACGGATAGATGTTTTTACCGATTACCAATAACAAATAACAAATAACAAGTAACTAATAACTATGGAACCGCTAGCAGATTTTTTAAAGCCGGAAGAGTGTGCGGAAGTTGATATGGCGCTGCTGTCGTCGAAGGAAAAGTTTTCGGCGCGGGTGGCAATTTATGCTTTGAGGGTGCTGAAGCAAATTGCTGAGGAGACGGGTTTGCCGGTGTCTGAGGTGACAAATGGGCAGGTGATGGATTGGATTAAGAATGATGAGAGTATTAAACAGTCGATCGAACTTGATGCTAGTTTTGAAAACTTTTTTACGAATTTGGTGGTGGCGTCTTTGCGGCCTTTGAGGCAAATTGCGGCAGAAGCCGAGATCGGGATCGAACAATTAACAGTTAAGCAGGTCGTGGCGTGGTTTGTGAAGGACGGGAAGATTCGCAGAGAACAGGGAACCGAGGCGGCTTTTTTGGACTTGTAAGTTAAAGGTCGATCGGCCACACTCGCAAACTCGGCCTCAAACCCCGATAATTGCAGCGGTTTCGGGCTACCTTTAAAAAACTTTTGGCAAAGGGGTTGACAGAGTGGGGAAAACTTGATAAGGTAATTAAGTCGAGCGAAAGAGATGCAGCGCATCAAGCTTAACATTAAGCTGAACGCAGACACAGGATTAAAAGTTTTCAAAGCTTTCCTGGTGCTTATGATGTAATGGAACCACTCCGATCCATCCCGAACTCGGTTGTTAAACGTTGCTATGGCGAAGATACTCGGCGGGTCACTGCCCGGTAAAATAGCTCAGTGCCAGGTTAATAATAAACTAAAGCTCTTTTCCCGCAACAACGGAAAAGGGCTTTAGTTTTTTGGTGAATTATTAGTTATTCGACATTTCCAGAACAGTTCGTCTTGGGCCGGCAGGATGCCTAACCCCCTACTCCCCACAAGAATGGTTGGAGATGTCTAATCCCTCTTTTGTCACTTAGGGGGTAGTATAAAGTTAAGCAACAACCAAATCCGTAACTAATCCATCACGAAAAAGAGTACGAAAATCTTTCAGATCGTAGATTAATTGGCACAATCATCGTCGCAATCCAGCAATCTCAAACACCTCTAGCCAAGGTTTGATTAAACAATAAAAAATATAGGGATCAATTATCAACCTTAAGTTATTGAGCGTACTTTTCCAATTCTGAGAATGCTCCCACCAAGGATGCTGTTGATATTTATCCTGGGCAATTAACCGAAATGGGTTCTTTAATTTATTGCTAGCAGAGTAAGTTAACTCATCTGAAAGAGAGCCATCAGATTGAGCGTGAATACTTGCCAAACGCCATCATTTGCAATACCCCAACTCTGTTCCGGTGAGCAGTTACAAAAAAAGAGGTCGCCATCGACCTCTTACCCCTCTACTAATCCAGCTTCGGATCTTAAAGTAGACCTGTATTAGCTCCGGGCTTACCGGTAGCCAGTTGCACTTTAATAATTCTGCCGCCCATTTTCATAATTCTTTGCTGTTCCCGGAACCAGTTATCGTAGGGAACCAGCTTAGTAAAATAGGTATTTTGCAATTCGCGCTGAGTGCGGATGCGGGTTTGACTTGGGACGCAAGCAGTGACCTTAAACATTCTCATGGGAAACGAACTCCTGAGTAGGTTTACAGATTATTAGATGGATTTTTTAAAGATTGAAGGCAGGGAGTTACGAGTCAAAACTAGCTCGTTAAAACTCGTCGGGCTTTCTCGACAAGCCTTTGACGGTCTAGCAATCACTCTCAACTTCCCTGACCTCTTTTCAAAGCCAAAGGTAACAAGTCTAAAGTTAAAAGAGGCAAGAAATAAATGTTATTTCTTCTTCCTTCTTCCTTCTTCCTTCTTCCTTCTTCCTGAGTCTTAGCTCAAGCCAGAGCAGATGTAGTCGAAATAGACGCCCATTTCTTTACCAGCGTCAGAACCGACCAAACCAGCGGTGACTTCTTTCATTGCTTGGATTGCTTGTACGGTAGAACCGATGGGCACGCCCAAGGAGTTGTAGGTTTCTTTCAAACCGTTGAGCACGCGCTCGTCGAGGATGGAAGGGTCGCCAGCTAGCATGGCGTAGGTGGCGTAGCGGAGGTAGTAGTCCAAGTCGCGGATGCAAGCTGCATAACGACGAGTGGTGTACATATTGCCACCGGGACGAGTTACGTCAGAGTACAACAGAGACTTAGCAACTGCTTCTTTGACGATTGTAGCTGCATTGGCGCTGATGGCGGTAGCGGCGCGGACGCGCAGTTCACCAGAAGCAAAGTAGTTCTTGAGCTTGTCTAGAGCGCTGATGTCGAGGTACTTACCTTGAACGTCAGAGGAATTGATAACGGCGGTAATTGCGTCTTGCATGGTTGTCTTGTTTCCTTGAAAGTGGCTGAGTCAGTCCAATTTTGGAGCTAGAATTTGGGATTTGGGATTTGGGATTTGAGATTTTTAAGAGGCTGGTTATTTGCAAAAGCTTTTAGCTTGTTACCAGTAACGCCCAATTCTTCAATCTAAAATCGACAATCTAAAATCGAAATTCCTTACTGCATCGCACCGATAACGTAGTCGAAATAAGAGGAAGCTTCGGAAGCATCTTCTCCAGACAGCAGCGAACTTGCTGCATTTTTCATAGCGCGAACGCCTTCGGCGACGCCTTCAATCGGGGTGCCGAGAGATTTGTACATTTCGCGGACGCCAACAATACCGATTTCTTCGATCGGAGTAATGTCGCCAGCTACGATTCCGTAGGTGATCAAACGCAGGTAGTAATCCAAGTCGCGCAAGCAAGTTGCGGTCATTTCTTCGCCGTAAGCGTTGCCGCCGGGAGAAACAACATCAGGGCGCTTTTGGAAAAGTTGGTCGCCTGCTTGCTTGACGATGCGTTCGCGGGATTCGCTCAAAATTTGGGCGATGCGGACGCGGCGTTCACCAGAGGTGACGAAGCTCTTGATCCGATCTAATTCACCTGGGCTCAAGTAGCGAGCTTCGGCGTCTGCGTTGACGATTGATTTGGTGACGATACTCATCTTGTGTGTACCCGCTGGATATTTTGCTATACGAACTGCTCTGCGCTGAGCGAGCGACGGCGGGCGCTTGCATCCCGTACCTTTCATGCTCAGGCAAGAGCTTTGACAGGGAAGCTCGGACTTTCCACAGCCAGCAACCGTTAAAGTTGTGGGCGGGAGGCGACCTTCGATGTTTGACGGCGCTGGTTCTTCACGCCGGTGCGCTTGTGAGTGCCCGCACTAAGCCTGTCGCTTAGAATACCACAAATGACTGATGCGATCTTTAATTTTTGATCGAGATTGCAGCAGGCCACTAAGTGGCGATCGAGTGACTGTCGGGCAGTTAGTAAGGATATTGCTTCTCTGACACAACTACCTCTCGCAAGTATTTTGAGGCATTATGTTCACATTCTGAGTGTTACTGTAATAGTTTGTAACATTCCTTTTCATATTTGGGTCCTCACTAGGGTGTTCAGCGTTAAAATTTCACAGATTAAAAAATCGCTATAATTTTCTCGCAGCAAGGGTTACAGGCGATAGATTATTAAGGGGGATTTGTGGCGGGCGACGGCGCAACGCTCAAAGACTTTTCCCTGAGAGGGAAGGGAGACAGGCCCAAGACAGGGGAGAGAGGTGCGCTCGTCTCACATCTTGCAGAATTCTCAATGAGTCTTGGACGGGCGGGTTCTGGGGTCTACCCCACAAGAAAACTCACTCTTGGCTTCACAGACCGGAAAGCCTGTTCTCGATAATGGTGCAAGATATCAGAGCATCGGAAATCGTGACTTTCGAGCTTGTAGCTAGATTTGACTCTCACTTTAAATCTGGTGCGCCGTGAAAAGAAATCTATCAGCCCTTAAAAAAGCTTTACAGTTTGGCATTAGCGGTGCTGTCGGCGGTTTCGCCGGCAATCTCATCACCGAACCTTTCATGCAGGGGCTCACTGGTTCGGAATCTGTTTTTGACAGTGTATTGTCCACAGCTCGATGGTTTGGGCTGGTAGGCGGTGGCATTGCTGCTGCTATCATGTTCGGCTATTATTACTATATCAAAGGCAAGCCTCAAATTAAACAGGCTTTAAAAAATGGCGGATTGTTTGGTTTAATAGCAGGAGCCATTTCTGGGGCGATCGCCGAAGGCATTTACAGCGGGATTGGCGATGGCAACAACGAATTATTGCGAGTAATTTGCTGGGGAATAGCTGGCAGTTTGTTAGGACTTGGACTTGCACAGCGGATTCCTAATTTGGGAGCGCTTCGCGGCACGGGAGGCGGCGGTGTTGGAGGAGTTTTGGGCGGCTGTTTGTTTATTCTGTTTGCTTACAATTTATCCGGTACTGCGGGCCGTTTAGCTGGCTGTGCTGCGATCGGTTTTTGGATTGGAATCATGTTGGTTGTAGCCGAAACTTTGTTCAACAAAGCTTGGCTGGTAATTAGTTACGATACCGGAGCAAATCGCACTCTCACTCTGGGTTCGGAACCTATCACTTTTGGCAGTGATGAAAATTTGTCTATTATCTGCATTCCTAATGTTTCGCCCTTGGCCATGCGGTTTCAATTGGAAGCAGGTCAAATTGTTTGCGAGAATGTGGATAGCGGAGCGGTGAGTTATTTGCGATCTGGCGACCAAAAGAAAATCGGCAACTGTACAATTACAGTAGGAAACTCTGACTTGCCAGCCCCAACACCAACAAATATTCCGCCTACCTTTATACCAGATCAGCCCGCAGTAAATTCTTTTACCAGCAGCCAATTTTCTCTGAAATTAGGCAGTCGAGTGATTCCTCTGAGTGCGGGCACTCAACTATTCACCTCTGACATACCGAGTTTAACAGCCGCAGCATCTAACGGTCTTGTAGCTATAGTCACTTCTCGATCGAGAAACGAGCTTTCGTTAGGATTGACAAATTTGTCCGATCGCGCTTGGTGGGCTACAGACATTCAAGGCGATCTAAAAATGGTAGAACCTGAAAGTACCTTAACTTTGGCGTTGGGAACTCAAATCGAATTCGGTGAATTAGACGGCGAAATTGTGTAAGTAAGTAGGTAGGTACAAACTCATCAAATAACATCATTTACAATAAGCTTTTCATGGGCGGGCAGGATGCCAACCCCACAAAAAAAATTACTCTTTGTGGGACGGGCATCTTGCCCGTTCTATTCGCTCTTATTCAAGCAGAACTGCCGCTAACTCCAGTAATGACCGCCGCACCAATCAAATGAGCTAAACGCAAAGCTTCAGGAACTTTCCCAGTGTCTGTCAAACGCTGAAGCACCAGCGAAATTACTTCGGGGTTTTCGCCACAAACTTGAAAAAAGAAAGGTTCAAAAGCGTAAATTTTACCTGCGCGGCGCAACAATTCTAAACGGTATTCCGAGTCTGGTAAATGGCGGAGGGCTTTTTCAACAGCAGCTAAATCTGGTTGGCGGCGCATGACAGCAACGCAAGGAATTTGCAGCCGCGATGCTAACTCGGGAAGGTCAATAATATTGAAGCCGCCGAAAGCAATTCCGTCTAGCAAAACGAGATGCAATTGCGGCAGAAATTTGCCTCCGAGGAGTAGCCCAGAAATAGCATCCGTGGCATCTAATCCGTCTGGGAGGACTTGTCCCCACACCATTCCTTCAAATCGAGTTCCCCCGCAGACTACGCCCGCGATCGACACCAAACTGCCGCTTGTCCGAGAAAACGGAGCGTCGTCAAAGCCAATAACCTTAATTGTGCGATCGAGTCTGAGCAAATCTGCCAGTTTCAACTTGTGGAGTTTCCTAAGCTAAAGTTTTTGACATTAATTTGACTTCTCGATATAGTATCATATACTTTAAAGACTTCATTACTAAACATATTTTAGACAATTGGCAAAAAAATACGTAGCAGCGATCGACCAAGGAACCACCAGCACCCGGTTTATCATATTCGATCGCCAGGGACAGATAATTTGCAGCAACCAACAAGAACACCAGCAAATCTATCCGCAACCAGGATGGGTTGAACACAATCCCGAGGAAATTTGGCAGCGCACCCAAAGCGTGATTAAAAATGCCCTCGAAATCGGCAATATCGACCCGAAAGATATTGCTGCACTCGGTATAGCCAACCAGCGAGAAACTGCAATTGTTTGGAACAAAAATACTGGTAATCATTACGGCAATGCGATTGTTTGGCAAGATACCCGCACTCACAAAATTTGCGAAAACTTAGCTGAAGTTGAGGGCAAAGATCGATTTCAAAAACGATGCGGTTTGCCGCTGGCAACTTATTTCAGCGGGCCGAAAATTAAGTGGATGCTGGACAATATTTCAGGATTGCGGGAAGCTGCAGATCGAGGGGATGCGATTTTTGGCAATGTCGATACTTTTCTGATTTGGCACCTGACTGGCGGCGCGCACATTACCGATGTTACCAACGCCAGCCGCACGATGCTGATGGATTTGCAAACCCTCGATTGGGATGCCGAAACTTTGGAAATAATGGCAATTCCCCGCCAAATGCTGCCAGAAATTCGCCCTTCGAGTCAAGTTTTTGGAACTGCAAAAGGATTGCTGGCAGGTGTTCCGATTGCTGCTGCTTTGGGCGATCAGCAAGCAGCCCTCGTCGGGCAAACTTGTTTCAGTCCCGGGGAGGCGAAAAATACTTACGGTACGGGCTGTTTTATGCTGCTGAATACCGGTGAGGCGATCGTCCGTTCAAAAAACGGGTTGCTGACAACAGTCGCCTACAAGATGGGAGAATCGCCCGCTGTGTATGCTTTGGAAGGCAGTATTGCGATCGCCGGAGCTTTAGTGCAGTGGCTGCGGGACAATTTGGGCCTCATCAACACATCTGCGGAAGTAGAAACATTAGCAAATACAGTCGAAGATAGCGGCGGAGTTTACGTTGTCCCGGCATTTTCTGGACTCTACGCGCCCTATTGGAAAGACAGCGCCCGGGGAGTAATTGCAGGTTTAACTCGCTACGCGACTAAGGCACACATTGCCCGCGCAGTATTGGAAGCGACAGCGTGGCAAACGCGAGAAATATTGGACGCTATGAATCAGGATTCAGCAGTGCAGCTTTTGTCTTTAAAAGTAGACGGAGGAATGGTGGGAAATCACACGCTGATGCAGTTTCAAAGCGATGTTTTGGGAGTGCCTGTGGTGCGGCCTGTGGTAGCAGAAACTACTGCACTCGGCGCGGCTTATGCGGCCGGTTTGGCGGTTGGTTTTTGGAGTCAGCTAGCCGAATTGCGGGACAATTGGGCGGTGGATTTTACTTGGGAACCGAAAATGCCGATCGCACTTCGCGAGCAAAAATATCGCTTTTGGAAAAAAGCAGTTTCCCGCACATTCGATTGGGAAGAATGAATCGCTGAATTAACCCAAAATGCGTATTTAGTGATATCATTAAATTCGGCACTATTTTTCAACTTGCAAATAGATGATTTCGCTAAATAAATTTAAAAAATTTCTCAGCGCTTTTGTATTAATACTGACACTGGCCTTTGTGGAAATCGCCACTAATTCCCAAATCGCCCTCGCAGATACAGCTACAAATCCCGCAACCGCAGCCGAAGTCTTCAGCGCCAACTGTGCAGGTTGTCACATCAACGGCAGCAACATTATCAGGCGCGGCAAAAACTTGAAACAAAAAGCATTAAAAAAATACGGCATGGATTCCATCGCCAACATTTCCAACTTAGTAACCCACGGCAAAGGTATTATGCCCGCTTACAAAGATCGTTTGTCGGAACAACAAATTATCGATGTTTCAGCTTACGTGCTATCCCAAGCCGAAACCGATTGGAAATAAAGCAGACTATGTACATTGTAAGACCAGGTTTAGCGCTTAACTTCACGAAATCAAGACTAGGTATAATGTAGGGGCAGGTTTAGCGCGTAACTTGGTCATCGACGAATAATATTTATACAAAACCTGCCTGCTTCTATTGTTCATTCCTTAATAATCTCAAGAGAAACCTGTTTTTTTGCTAAAAAGTGTAACTTATCGGAGGTATTGCAAGTTGAAAAAACATTATTGTTGGCGTAGAACTTTAACTGTCATTAGCTTGTGCTTGTATCTAATCTTAGCGGTTAGCCCGCCCGCTGTTGCCTCAATTCACAAATATCCCGAAACTGCCGAGACAGTAATGTTCCGATCCGTACAAAGCCTGCGCGATACTGATGACAAAGCGTGGCAAGTTGTTTTGTACAAGCGAGTAAAGTCGGGAGTAGTAAAGTCGTTAAATCTGAGATTAGTAGGATTTCCAGGAATAGAAATGCAGCACCCTGTTCCGCTGAAAGTTGCGGCGGGAAAGCGGGAAATTGGCAAGGCTAATGATATTTGGAGCGAGTCGGATTTGCCAATTAATGTCGGAGAATACGATTTTAAATCAATATTTACACAAGTGGAAAGTAATCGACCTTTGCGGTTGAATTTGCCCGTGAAAAATCAAAAAGAAACAGAATTGCTGGTTCCTCCTTTTGCTGTGAGAGAATGGCGGCTGTTGTTAGATAGAAACTAAATACACCAATTTAAGCGCACTCTACATTTTAAATCTCTACAATTGCCAATGTCACAAATCGCTATGTTTAAATATGCCTTAAGATAGATGTAAGGTATTTGAAGGATAATGTTGTCTGACATAAACTCAAGATACCAATTTAATCGCACTCTACATTTAAAATCGCTACAGTTTCATCGATGTATCAAAAATAACTTTATTTACATAGACCTTAAGGTAGATTTAACCTATTTGAAGGGTAATTATGAAACAAACTAAAAGCTGAGTTAGTCGTTTGACAAAACTTCAGTGTTTTAACGTACGTGTATTCAGGGTGAAGCTACTATGACTTTAATCAGTAAAATTGTCCGCAAAGCTTTGGCAACAGGTTACTTAACGGTTGAGGCCGAAGAACAGTTGCGACAGCAGTTGCAGATGACTAAGTACGGTTTAGAAGATTTTGAGGCTTTTATTAATTTGCAAAAAGAGGTGATGGAAGGTCGCGTGAAACAGCAAGCTTTGGAATTGTTGCGATCGCGCAAATGTTCTGCGACGGCTTGAACCCAGTTCGATCGCCCTGTTGAAGATAATTAAGGGCGATCGTTGGCAGTCAGGACTTTACTCCTTATTGATGAGGACTCTTCGTGCTCGCTACAAACCACATGGTAAACCACAGGGTCGATCGTACTTTGGGATAGCATCAGTATCGGCTACTTATTCAATGCTGTTCTTGGTTGTTAATTGATGGGCGCCGGTGGATCGGGAGTATTTACGTTATTAGGGTTTTTAGCTGCTAAAAGTTTCTCCAACTCTCTAATTCTGGTCTGCATTGCTTCTACTTCCGTTTCAGAATAGCGAATCGGAATATGCTGCGGACAGTTCCAATCCCAGCCATCAATTTCAAATACGATCGCTCTTTCGACAGTTGCATCATAGTCTGTATCCCGAACTCGGGCAAGTATTACTGGATCGTCTTCCACAACGCGGGCGCGACCGAGAATCTTGAGGCGCCGGCGATGACGGTAATCCATTAGGAACAAAAATGCTTTATCATTTTCAGCAAGATTTCCCACAGAGATATATTGCACATTGCCACGAAAATCCGCAAATCCCAAAGTTCTCGGATCGAGAATCTTTAAAAATCCTGCTTTCCCGCCGCGAAACTGAATGTAGGGATAGCCATTAGAACTCACAGTGCCTAGATAAAATCCTTCCATACTGGAAATAAATTGCTCTAGATCGGGATTGATGGAATTATTATCTGCACCTTTAGCCACAAAGCGTTCATAGTTCTCGCGGGAACCCATTTTTTCTTGCATGGCTTTCACTGCGGGAGTAAAAGCGATCTTACCAAATTGACGAGGCATAAAATCTAACTCCTTGTCTACTTATTTAACTCGGCGATGTTCAAAATGCCTAGATTCCCAACATGGGAATATAACCAGAGAGTTGCTTCACCCGATCGATCCAATTCAAAACATTGGGATAAGCATCGAGTTCAATCTTGCCATCTCTCGCTAAAGCGATATAGGGATAGATGGCCGCATCTGCGATCGTGGGATGCTCAAACTCTAGCCAAGTGCGCGGACTCTTCGGCCCACCCCACAATAAAATTCACTCTTTGTGGAACAGGCCGGAAAGCCTGTTCATAAAAATGATACGCCAAGCCTGGAAAAATGTTTCTACTGCATTCCTAGCTGTCGCCTTAACGCTTCTGGAACATCAACGGCTGTATCCAAACCTCGAACATTCTCCCAGTTTGTATTTTCGTTCCATTTGACATCGCCAAAAGTGCGATCGGTGAGGCTTGCGCCGTTGAGGTGTGCGCCGCTGAGGTTTGCGCCCCTGAGGTCTCCGCCCATGAGGTTTGCGCCCATGAGGTTTGCGCCACTGAGGTCTGCGCCGCTGAGGTTTGCGCCACTGAGGTCTGCGCCGCTGAGGTCTGCGCCGCTGAGGTTTGCGCCGCTGAGGTCTACGTTCCAGAGGTCTGCGCGGCTGAAATTTGCGCCGCTGAGGTTTGCGTCCCAGAGGAATGCGCGGCTGAGGTCTGCGCCGATCAGATATGCGCCGATCAGATATGCGTCGCTGAGGTCTGCGCCGCTGAGGTATGCACTGTTGAGGTTTGCGCCGCTGAGGTCTGCGCCGCTGAGGTATGCACTGTTGAGGTTTGCGCCGCTGAGGTTTGCGCCGCTGAGGTTTGCACTGTTGAGGTATGCCCTGCTGAGGTATGCGCTGTGGAGGTGTGCGCCACTGAGGTCTGCGTCAATGAGGTCTGCGTCGCTGAGTTCTGCGCCGTTGAGGTTTGCGCCACTGAGTTTTGCGCCGCCGAGGTCTGCGCCACAGAGTTCTGCGCCACCAAGGTTTGCGCCGCTGAGGTGTGCGCCACTGAGGAATCTCCCAACTGTGTGGAGAAAGCCAAAATGCTCAACACAACGGCTATAACCGATGAGACGCAACAACCGAATTGCATCGTCAAGTTCACCTTCAGCATTAGGTTTCCCACAAGGATAAAACATTATTTTGTCTTTAAATTCAGGTGTCTCCTGACCGTAACGGTGCAACTCCAACAGCAAAATCATCACATTCAAACCAGCATAAACATCTATTTGTCGCTGTCCCAAATCTTGGGTTTTCAATTGATCTCGCAGTAGGCCCATCTTCTTTTGAGGCAAATTTTCCGGCGGCGCATCAATAAATTTACCGTCGCACCACCGCAGATAAAAATCTTCCAGACGCTTGAATAACTTCACAGGGCGAAACAGACTTTCCTTCCCTGCAACAGCCGGAGTTGTTAACAACCCCATCAAATATTCCACAATTTCTTCTGTCAGCGGCCCATAACCCAACAAATCATAAATCTCCCAGTCCATATCAGAGTCTTGAGTATTAAATTCTATACCTTTGTTTCCCGGTTTCGTCCACTCTTGCAGACTTTTTTTCAATCGTTCCGCACACAGAAATTCACCAAAACTCTTGTGTACAAACTCCACAGAACCTTCTTGACTGCCTTTCTGAAGATAAAAAACCGCCCAAGCATTACTCAGAGGATCATCGTTGTCTTCACTCCGTTTTCGTGCTTTTTCAAGTAATGCTTTAGCCGAGTTATCTGCTTTCAATCGTTTCTCAATCATCGCTACAGTCGCGCATTCCCCTCCCGACTGCACCACGCACAACGCTGCTTCTGTAAGGATGCGCCGCAAATCCTCTGTTTCCAATGCTGTCAAATCGCGATTGAGCTTTTCAGACCGCTGTTCAGTGAGTACCCAATTCAGAGTTTTGTTGTAAATCAAAATTTTTGCTTGAGTGCTGTTAGTTCCTTGAAAATCCTCAACTTTCAAGATTTTGTCCCGGTGCATCGCCGCTAACAGATAAAGCAAGAGCGGCTCTCGCGACAGTTCTGATTTTACATTCTTTGGACAGCATTCATCTTGCAAAAACTGCTGAAAAGCTGAGGTTTTTTCCGCCCCAAATTGGGCTTCCCACTTGCTCAACCACTGTTGCTGTAGTCCATCATCCATTATCTGAACTTCGACTCGATCCAAGTTATCTGGCATTTGCCTTTCAATTCCTTGCAAAGCTAAAGTTCTGCCAGTAATCAAAACCCGGTGTCTCATTTCTGAAGTCTTATCGCAGTCCTCCTGAAATTGCCCTACTTCCTGGAGAAATTGCTCTAAACCCCCGCTACTTCTCGCCTTCATCCGCAACTCATCAAAGCCATCCAAGAAAAACAAATATCGCGTGTTTCCATCCATCAACCAGCGGTCATCGCTAGCAAAACCCGCAGGAACTGCATATTTTAGCGTCTCTCGAAAATTATTTTGCAATTTAAGAATATCTCGCAGTCGAATTAACACGGGCGTCCAAACAGGATGCAAATGTTGCCCCACCCAGTCAGCAAACATCCGACAAAAAATGCTTTTACCGCGTCCGGGCCCTGCTTCGACAAACATCACCTGATTTTGTTTTTTTTCATCTGCAAGCAAGTCTTTTGCCCAAGTTTCTAAATAGAAAGGTTCTTCATCTTCAATAAGCTTGCCCTTTTGATCGAGTCGCTGTGCCTTCAGAGGCACGTAGATATCTTTAAACGTAAATTTTTCACCTTTAAATACTTTTTCTTCGGGTTTGGGGGCTATTTGCTCTTTTAAGTAAGCGTCGATATTGTCGTATTTATCGAGATCTTTTGGCCAGCGATCGCGATAACGTTCTGCCAGCACTTTTAAGTCATCTTTTGCTTCAGCTAGTGCCTGACTGATGTAGCGAGGTGTGCTCCAAGCTACTCGCTCTGTCAAAGTCTGAGCTTCGCCTTCAGTTAATCCTACTCGCTGTAAGTAAGTTAATAATAAATGATTGAATTTTTCAGCCAATTTAGATCCGGGAAAACCGCTCATCGTTTTCCTGGCTTCTTGTTCATCTAAGGAAGATTCGGCAAGTTCTTCGATTTGTTGTTTAAACTCTTCTGATACAACAGAGTTGAGATTAATTCGAGTTAGGACATCGCTGGCGTTTAGACATTTATCGAAAGATGTACAATAAGCTAGAACCGCAGCTAACTGCACGTAATCAGAGAACGAGCGCTCTTGCTGAGGCTTATTTTTAAAACGCTTGTGCCACCGCACAGCAATTTGCACGAGCCCAATCCCAGCGGCAACAACTGGAATAGCAGGATTGATAGCCGCACCCGTCACTCCTACTACAGCAACAGCACCAGAAATCGCCACATTTATACTATCAACACTATCTACCACAACATCGTGCTGTCCTCGTAACAATTGCCGAGGGTCAGTAGTCAAAGTTTTCCAGAATTTGTTCAGCCAAGTTTCGGAATTTTCCTGAGTCATTCTTTTACCTGCCCTATTTCAGAAGAGAGAATTTGAGAAAATCTACATTTAACTCTGTAAGCATTCCGCAGTTCGTCGCCACAAATCAGTTCTCAAACTAACAATTAGAAAAGATTAAGTGCCTTTTACCTTGACAAAACTACAACAATCCGCAATAATAGTAGATTGTCTGTCTAAATCCGGCTCGGATCAGGTTAAGACATTCCAAAAGCTGGAGAGCAGTCAGCAGTCAAAAGTCCACAACGACCAATGACCAATGACTCATCAGCTACCTGTACGGCAATCTCAACAACCATCCCATGACTTACGCAATCATTGAAACCGGCGGCAAACAATTTCGGGTAGAACCAGGCCGCTTCTACGACATCGAACTGCTTCACGTCGAAGCTGAATCCAAAGTCACCATAGACAAAGTATTTCTGATCCAGCACGAAGGCGAGGTTCATATCGGCCAGCCTCTACTAGAAAATGCCAGTGTAGAAGGAACGGTTCTGCGGCATTTCCGGGGCCGCAAAGTCCTCGTCTACAAGATGAAGCCGAAAAAGAAAACTCGGAAGAAAAAAGGGCACCGTCAAGAAACAACTCGCTTTATGATTGACTCGATTAGCGTCAACGGTACAGTCTTAGCCGCCAGAGACTTAACTGAAGCAGTTGTTGAAACTCCCCAAACCGCCGAAACTGATTCAGAATAAAACATAGTAAATACAGTTGAGGATATTATGGCCCACAAGAAAGGTACAGGCAGTACACGTAACGGACGCGATTCTAATTCTCAGCGTCTGGGTGTCAAAAAGTACGGCGGTCAAGTTGTCAAAGCTGGCAACATTTTGATCCGCCAACGCGGCACTAAAGTTCACCCCGGTAATAATGTTGGTATCGGCAGAGATGATACTCTGTTTGCCATGATTGACGGTGTGGTGACTTTTGAAAGAAAAGGCAAAACTCGCAAGAAAGTCAGCATTTATCCTGTTGTAGCAGCACCTGTGGCTGAGCCTGCGGCTGAAGCTGTCGCCGTTTAATTCCTTGTTCCTAGGTTCGGCCGATTTCTAACAACTTAACGTAAAACCGATAGTCCGACAGGGGTTGAAACCCCTGCCTCAAAGCTAAAGTCCTCTGAAGAGGACTGAAGAACTCATTAGTCCTCTTGAGAGGACTTTAGCTATTAGCCAGGGAATTCATTCCCTGGCGGACTAGAGGCTTAATTTGTCACCAATTTGTGGCTAGCCTCCTCCGACAATTGTGACAACTTCTAAGATGTCGCCCTCTTTGATGTGTGTAGCTTCCCAAAATTGTTTGTGCAGAATTTCCCCGTTGTACTCCACAGCCACCAAGCGCGGGTTTAATCCCAATTGTTTTAGTAATTCTGGTAACGGTGTGTCGATCGCACAATTGCGGGTTTCTCCGTTAACTTGCAGCGCAATTTGATTTATCATAAGTAAAATATCAGTTTTCAGGGCGGGTTTGGTAACAAAATTATATTTTATGCACAGATTTCCTGTGCTAAACCCGCCCTACAAATCCCCAATCAACCTAGCTTTTTCCGTGCAAAGCTTTCTGAGCTTTCAGATTCTCCATCCGAATCAACTGCGAGATGAAAAACTGCGTGACTAAAGTAGGCTGTTCTGCTTCCATAATCGCGCGTACTGCGGCAACCCTTTGAGCTCCGGCATTCAATACTTCATCGAGGTTGTTGATATCAATTCCGCCGATCGCAAACCACGGAATCGGCGACTTATCAGCAGCATACCGCACATAGTCCAAACCTGCCGCCTGTTTATCAGGTTTAGTAGGAGTGTGGTAAACCGGCCCAACTCCAATATAGTCGGCTCCCTCTTCAATAGCTCGCTGCATTTCCTCGCCATTCGTAGTAGAACGACCGATGATCCGTCCCGGGCCGAGCAACTTGCGCGCTTCCGCCACAGGCCAATCTCCCTGGCCTAAGTGTACGCCGTCGGCATCCGCTGCGATCGCCAAATCCACGCGATCGTTCACAATCAGCAAAGCATCGTAGCGGTGACAAAGTTCGCAAAGCTGGCGCGCGTTGGCCAGCTTTGCGCCGTCGTCTGAGCTTTTGTCGCGGTACTGCACCAAAGTCAGTCCGCCTTGCAAAGCAGCTTCCACGACTCCCAACAAGTTGTCTCTCGGCGAAGTTACAAGGTATAACTGCGATCGAATTAACTGCTGGTAGCGCCGGTAAGCCAGCAAATTGCTTTCGAGAGTATAAACCCGATAGCGCATCTGCTTAAAAGCCGCCCCCATATTCCGATCGTAAATTTTGCCATACTCTTCGAGTACCCGCAGAGCTTCTTCCACCCGACAGAAATTCGCCTCAAGTAGCTGCTGAATGCTCGAACGTTGCTCTTCCTGCGGGTGAGTCAACTCCGTACCCGGATCTGCCGGCGTATCCCTAGCACTGCGAAGTTCTGCGACGTGCCAAGCAGCCAATTCTTGACGCAGTTGCTTGCACTCGCCAGCCAAATCGGCGTTGTTGAGACCAAACCTGCACCATTCTTCAATAATTCTCAACCCTTCGCGCGATCGATCTAAATTTGCATCTAAGATCCGGCAGAGTGCTGGCTGTGCCGGTAAAGTTCTGTTTTGTTTGTCGGTCATTCAGAACCACCCTAATTATAATTAATCCTACCAGTCAAACCGCTATATTCTCCCACGCCGTCATTCGATTTTAGATTTTAGATTTTGGATTTTAGATTGACCCCACGGATAAATTCGGGGGCTTGAGGATTTTAGATTTGAGATGCTTTCGATTGATTCCACGGATAAATCACGTGGCGGGTACCATCAAGAAATTCTTGGTCAAGATCGTAGCAAAGCGATCGGCCTAATTTTTACCTCAACCGATTTAATTTAGACAAATTTTTAAGTTTTATTGAATTTGAGAAAAACGAAGCATAATAGATCAAACTTGATGAGAGTGAAATCGTTAAGCTGCATACCACACTTGGGAGGAGAGCCGTGAGGTTAGCAGAACAACACAAAAGATTAAGGGAGAACAACCCAAACAGGCGGGCGTATTTAAACTTCGATCGCGAAAACCCGACACGAAACACCGGAGGCGAAACTCGACTCACAGATAAGTTGCGTTTTTTTATGCTGATTTACTCACAACAGACCTGGTGCAAAGAAAATCGATCGCAAAAACCTTGTTTGAGTTCTTGCCTTTTGCTCGTTTTTGCCAGCACCGCCCTTTGCAACCATCAACCGTCAGTTATAGCTGCCGGGATACCGGGAGTGCAGCTACTTTCTCAGACGCTGCAGAGCGACATCAACATACTCTACGTCAGCTCGACCGGGGGCAGCGACACGGGGGGCAACGGCAGCGATCGATCACCGTTCAAAACCCTTACCTACGCCTTAAGCGTGGCCCCGCCCAAAACAGCGATTTTGCTAGCGCCCGGTACTTACAGCGCTCAATCCGGCGAAAAATTTCCATTAATGCTCAGGTCCAGCGTGACAGTTCAGGGAAATCCCAACACTCGGGGTCAGAATATTGTCATCAAAGGCGGAGGATACTTTATCAGTCCGACTTCGGCGGGTCAAAATATCGCGATTTTAGCCGCAGACGGGGCGGGACTCAGCGGGGTGACGGTGACGAATACCAACTCTCGCGGTTACGCTTTGTGGATCGAATCGAGTTCTCCGACGGTTGTCAACAATACTTTTTCTGGCAGCACTCACGACGGAATTTCGGTAGTGGGTACTTCCAGGCCGACGATTGGCGGGAATGTTTTCTCGAAAAATGGAGCTAACGGCATCACGATTTTTGGCAGTTCCCAGCCGGAAGTTCGAGATAATGTGTTTGAAAACACGGGATTTGGGGTGAATGTAGCGCAGAACGCTTCGCCTCTGCTGATCGGCAACAAAATTACTCGCAATAAGGACGGCGTGGTAGTGCAAGCTGATGCTAGACCGGTGCTGCGCAACAATTATATCGAGAGTAACCGGCGGGACGGAATTGTGGCGATCGCGAGAGCTCTGCCGGATTTGGGAACTGCGACCGAACCGGGGGGGAATGTCATTCGCAACAACGGTCAGTACGATGTCAACAATGCGGCCAAAGGTCAAGTAATCCCAGCTTACGGCAATCAATTGTCGAGCAACCGGACGACGGGATCGGTTGATGTGGCGGGAACTTTTAGTCCTCCTGCGCCAATTGGGGGAAGTGCTTTTGAGCTAAGGGTCGATCGACCTCCCAGCATCGGCGGCCCAGAAACTTCTCTCCCTGCTTACACTCCCGGGCGGCTAAGTCCTAGAGTAGAAATAGCGCCAATTTCTCCACCTGCGCCAGTTTCCAGGCGACCGGTGCAAAATCGACCCGCACCGCGAAGCGCCCAGTTGCGGCAAGAGCTTTCTCCGAGGAATGCCGCTGCTTCACCGGTAGTCCCAGGGGCGATCGCAATTCCCGTGCCCGAGCCTAATTCTCGATCTGTTTCGGAAATTTCGGTACAGCAATCAATTATTCCTCCCAATTTTGATAGTTCGACTGCGGTTTCTTCCGAAGGTAGATTGCCTGTTCCGGGCCGCAACATTCCTCTAGGAAGGGGCGGTTATGTACCTGCTGCTTTAGGGGGAAATTCTTTGCCCGATTCCGACAATTCGCCGTCATTCGATCTACCGTCTGCTTTGGGTTTGCGGTATCGAGTTGTGGTGGATACCAACAGTTCGGGCGATCTACAAAAAATGAAATCTCTCGTTCCCGGTGCTTTTCGCTCTTTTTCCAGCGGGCGATCGGTGATGCAAGCCGGTGCTTTTCGGGAACGCGAAAAAGCTGAGGAATTGCTACAAATGCTCAGCGCTAACGGTTTGAATGCTCGAATTGAGGACATTAAATGAAATGGTCATTAGTCATTAGTTATTAGTTGACTGTTGACTGTTGACTGTTGACTGTTAACAGTCAAAAACTACTGATATCGTTTCCGGTTGCACCGGAATTATATAGAGGAAACGGCAGTGCCGTTTGCCTACTGCGATTAATTGTAGGGAAACGGCAATGCCGTTTCCAGGCTGTGGGTAATATTAATTCCGATGCTACGGATTTGATATGACTACTTCAAAATTACAAAATTTTAGGGCCTAGCATATCGGATGCCAGACCCTAAAACATTTGTAAATTAAGTTGATTCAAGTGGGTTTTTAGCTCTGCTGAGTTTCAGCAAACTACAACTAAGGTGGACTTTTTTGCAACTACTCTGCGGGCCATTTAGCTACTAGCGGAGTCTATTCAGACTTCTGTGTTTGACTGTTGTGCGATCGCAACTTTTGATTTATGCAATAGCCTCAAGCTATTTAACAAATCCCGATCACAATATCAACCTTTCTTTGCTAATAAGCTACACAGTTCAGGCGTTGCCTGCGAACTAGAGCCGAGCGGGACAAATACTCTAATTCCAAATTTTTTATCCAAGTTTTTGTGCTTCTTGGTTTTGCCCCTCATGTTTTTAAGTTAACACCAACTGCGCGCATGAAAACACTTTGTTTACCAAACTTGACACTTTTTGACGTGCAGAAATACTTCCAAAAGCGATTATTAACAATTTGTACGATCGCCAGATCGCGCAACGTGCATAGCCGGCACTTTTGGCTTGCTGTCAACGCAGCAGAGCTTCCCAAGTTGCGCGGCCGACAATGCCATCGGCGGGTAATTGATATTGTCGCTGAGCCGCCTTGACAGCAGCTTGAGTTGCCGGGCCGAACACGCCGTCAGCACTCACGCGCAAAAATCCCTTGGCCCGCAGCCGCTCTTGCAAATCTCTGACTGCCGGCCCCCGCATTCGTCTTCTCAAAACTGGAAAATTGGTTGGCTGCGCTTCGGGACTAATCTCTGAGTTGTCGGCAGTTACAGGATCGTTGGCTATGGGGTTTTCGACGATCGCGCTCGGAGCAGCAGGAAACAGCCTGTTCCAAGTATCTTGACCGACTATTGCGTCTGGAGCTATGCCTGCTGCTTCTTGGAACTCAGATACAGCTCTAGCCGTGCTTTGCGAGAAAACCCCGTCTACAGTGTCAGCGTAAAAGCCCAACAATTTAAGAGCAGCTTGGAGTTCGATCACTTCCGATCCGCGGCTGCCCAATTTGATTGCGGGGCGGACGATCGCACCTGTTTGAGCGATCGGGCTGTTGCTGTTACTCTGTTCCGAGGTAGGTAGCTGTGCTGCAACAGGAGTAGAGGCGATCGATCCCATTAGCAATAAACCGCACAAACTCCAGCCTCCGAGCCAACTCGGAACCTCGCGGGCGTCATTCCAGCTTGCTGTCAAGTTTTGGGACATTGGGAATTCGACCTCTGCAAAACTGGTAGCGATCGTACATCAAATCTGGAAAAAAGTGGGAAGTTCGGCATTGGGAATTGGGCATGGGGCATTAATTGTTTCCCAGGAAGAGCCTCGGAACCAGTTAACTCAAAACTCACAACTTTTCCCCCCTTCCCTTTCCTAAAAAAAATTTATGCCTCTCAAATAGCTGCAATTGGCAAAAAAACTGCTAGATTGCCCTACAGAAAACATTGAATCGCGTTCCTTGGGCCCCAGCAACACCATGTCCGAATCCAGCAGCAATCCCACCAGAACCGCCCGCCAAATAGACATCGGCAACGTCAACATCGGGAACTTCCAAGTCGGCAGCATCAGCGGCACCAAATACAACGACCTTAACGCCAACGGTAGCCCCGATCCCGGAGAAGTCCCAATTCCCAACTGGCAAATCTACCTCGACCTCAACAACAACAGCCAGCCAGAGTTTAACGAACCTTCCACCCTCACAAACCCGCAAGGCAACTACATCTTCGCCAACCTGCCGCCGGGAACTTACCAAGTTAGGGAAGTCCAGCAGCCGAACTTTCGCCAAACTACCCCAAATCCCGCACCCATCACGATTACCAGCGGGACAAACGCTGGCAATATCAATTTTGGCAACAACTTCAACGCAGGGACGATCGCAGGCACAAAATTCAACGACATCAATAACAACAGCAGCCGAGATCTCGGGGAACAAGGGCTAGCTAACTGGCAAATTTACCTCGACCTCAACCGCAACAACAGGCTCGATGGCGTCGAACCTGTTACTTTGACAAACGTTGAGGGCAATTACGCTTTTGTCAATATTCCCGCAGATACATATTTGGTGAGAGAAGTCCAGCAACCGGGTTTTCGCCAAACCACGCCTGACCCCGGCCCGGTTAATGTTACTTCCAACGCCACTGTCAACAACATCAATTTTGGCAATGTCTTTTTTGTCGGCAGCATCAGCGGCTTCAAGTTCAACGACCTCAATGCCAACAGCGTCCGAGATGCGACAGACCCGCCTCTGACCAACTGGCCAATTTACCTCGACCTCAACGCCAACAGCAGCTTTGATCCGGGCGAACCCAACACCATCACAAACCCGCAAGGCAACTACACTTTTGCGAATGTTTCCCCGGGCCGGTATTTGGTGAGGGAAGTCCAGCAACCGGGATGGGTACAGACTACGCCAAATCCAGGCCCGATCGACATTACCGGCAATACCAACGCTGTCGGCGTCAATTTCGGCAACAATTTTCCCACCGGCAGCATCAGCGGCTTCAAGTTCAACGACCTCAACGCTAACGGTATCAACGAACCGACGGAACCGAGAGTTGCCAACTGGCCGATTTACCTGGACCTCAACAACAACGGCGCCCCAGATCCCAACGAACCTTCGACTTTAACAAACCCGCAAGGTAATTTCTCTTTTATCAATTTGTCTCAAGGCACCTATTTGGTGAGGGAACTCCCGCAACCCGGTTTTCGACAAACGACGCCAAATCCGACTCCGATCGCCGTGGGCAACGGCACAAATGCCACTAATCTCAGCTTTGGCAACGTGTTGGTAACGGGCACGATCAGCGGTGTGAAATTTAACGATTTTAACGCTAACGGCCGCCTAGATCCCGGGGAACCGCCGATCGCCAACACTCAAATTTACATCGACCTCAACAACAACAGCAGTTTAGATCCGGGTGAAGCGAGTACCTTAAGCGACGTTCAAGGCAATTACAGTTTCCGCAATGTTCCGGTAGGTAGTTATGTTGTCCGCGAAGTTCCGCCGCCCGGTTTCATTCTAACGACCCCGCCTGCGGTGGTTGTTGTCTCGGCAGAGATTCGGGCCAGCAGCATTGATTTGGTGACGGGAGATTTGCTGACGGGAGATACTGAGGATAGGTCGGCTAAATCATTGAATGGCGGCCCGCGGACGGATGCCAGCAACTACGCGGGCGAACCTGCCGGCAATATTGGGGCGGATAGCTTGCTTTCGAGCCAGGGTCGTGATATTTATCGAATTAGTGATTTTTGGAGTGATGGATCTTTTGCGAATTTAGGCAATATTCCTAACTTTGAGCAACAGAATGTCGGTCTAAATCTGAATGCAGAAATCAACCAAATTGTCAAGGGAAATGAATTAATTAATTCGGCGATCGCTCAATCGGTTGTGCCGATGGGTGTGAGAGATTTCCCGGTGATGTAGGGTGACACAAAGCTCGATCGCCCGGAATCCCAAACCGCAGATAAAAATAACGAAGAGGTTAAAGGGCGATCGCGTGATACCCTATTGTTGGCAACCTCCAACACTCAAGCCTAAGTTCCGGCAACTCCGAAACTGGCTTGTATATTGGGTGCAATATTCAGAGGCAGTAGCATCTCTGTGAGTGAGAAACTATCAGGCAATTCCCCCAAACCCGATCGGCGTATTTCCAGGCAAAGCAAGTCATATCAAGTCCGGTAGCTCGATCGGTGCTGTTTCGCTGTACTTGGCAATCCCAGACAATGCGATCGCCAAGCACAGCGAACCAGGACAAACAAGAACGATGCCGCCGGACTCGATATCAGGGGGGAGAAGTCAGTCTTAGGCTTTTTAAAGCTCGAAACAGCAAGTATGTACGGACAGAGAAGGCGTGCAAATCTTGAAGATGTTGCCCTCAAATTGCCAGGGTTCTTCAAAACCTGATATACTTGCCAGCGACAAAGCTTGAGGCACTGTTGTGGAAGATGGGAACATTACCTCAAGTGCAGACGTATGTAAAATCGAGTAGCGGTTGTCAGCTATTAGTAAAAACTACTCAGCAACTTACAACCCATACAGTAGTCTGTAATTTACGTGGATTTAGGTGTGAAGGAGAGAAATCATGACTTCAAATAACGAAGAGCAAGAGCTCAGAGCCCAGCAATTACAGCCAGTTGTGGTTGGGAATGCTGGCCCGGCAATTTTAGGAATCAAGTTCTTTGACCAGAACCGGGATGGCATCAGACAGCCAACTGAAATAGGTCTGGCGAATGTCCCCATCCTCCTCGAATCAGCAACAAGCACCAACGGTGTATTTGATGCTGGTACTGGCGAAGTCTCAACCACGACGGACGCTAACGGATCGTTCTCATTCATAAATCTTGTCCCGGGCAATTACGTACTCACGGAAACCGTAATACCTGGTAATTTGACCCCTACTACTCCCAACCCCCTCGCTGTCACCGTTGGCAACAGAAATGTCAACGTTTTCTTTGGCAACGGCCCAGTAGAACCACTTCTAGGCAGCCGGATCGTTGGATGCAAATATTTAGACATAGATGCCGACGGCTTCCGAGATGGAAATGAACCGGGCATTAAAAATGTCAGGATTTATATTGATTCAAACGGCAACGGTCAACGCGATGCAGGGGAACTGAACACCTTAACAGACAAAAATGGTGCATGGTCGTTCAACGTAGCACCCGGAACCTACAAGATTCGGGAAGAACGGATCGCACGACAAATTAATTCTGTTACCGGACTAGAAGTTAACGATCCGAGCGCAGAACCCTTAGAAACACAAGATTTTCCCCAAAGCACACCCCCCGGCAACGTTCCGGTACTGGACGTGACGGTAGCAGCAGGTCAAACCTTTGCCTGCGCTCAAGTTGGCGACACTCCGCTCTATCAAATTGAAGTTAACAAGTTTCGAGACATAGACCGCAGCGGCACGCGAAATGTTGTTAATGGAGTCTTGGAACCCGCCATTGCCAGAGTACCGTTTATTTTAGATGTGAACGCGAACGGTCGCTGGGATGGAGCCGGCTCCGAACCGATAGCCATCACAGATGCGAACGGAGTAGTTACCTTCAAGGATTTGCGAGCTGGCGATTACAGAGTGTTGGAAATTTTTCCAGGTGTACTGCCTGCAGAAGTAGGTGGCGGTGCCCCAGGAAACCTCAATGCTCCAGTAGCAACAACTCCAAACCCCACTCTGGTTTCCGCACCAGGGCCTCAGGCGCGATTCCAGGGTACGATCAGCAGAGAGCAACCGCTGCTAGTAGCAGACTCAACCTACACGCTGAAGCCAAACGACCCTAGATTCGTAGACACCAACCGCGACGGCGTTCAACAAGCAGGTGAAAGATCGATCGCCACCACTGGTGAGCGGCCGATTTTTGCAGCGCCAGTTACAACTTTACCAGCCCCCAACCCCCAACCATCACTTACCTTTTCTCCAGTTGGAGCTACTCAGGGTATTGGCAGTAATGCCGGTGTCGGCAACACTCTACCAATCATCAATGTCTTCAAATACAACGACTTGAATGCCAACGGTCGCTTTGAACCAACTCAGGGTGAATTGCCAATTAACGGTGTCACAGTATTCCTCGACACCAACAATGATGGCACTCCCAACACTGGAGAACAGCAACTCACGACAAATGAGCAGGGAAGAGCTGCCTTTACCAACTTGACACCGGGCAACTATGTCGTCCGAGAAGTTGTACCGCCGAATTTCTCGGCTTCTACAGCAGATCGCGTCGATGTTACCCTGAGCACTCAGGACGCCAACGTTACCTTTGCCAACACACCCAGCAGCAACATCACCGGGTGTAAGTTTGAGGACTTCAACCTGAACGGTTATCGAGATGGCAATGAACCAGCAATAGCTGGTGTCACCATTTTTATCGATAGTAATAGTGACGGTCAGTTGCAAGCAAATGAAGCCACTACTACTACCAATGAGTTTGGTGTCTTTGCATTCAACAATTTGCGCCCCGGCACTTACAGCATTCGAGAAGTAACGCCTCCTGGTTACTTCCAAACGACTCAACCAGTAGATGTTGTTCTCGGTGCAAATCAAACCTTTACTTGCGCTTTGGTCGGTAACTCTCGCCGCTATGACCTCTTGGTTCCTAAATTCCGAGATGACAACCGCAACGGTGTAAGAGACGGAAACGAACCGCCCCTTGCCGATGTCCCCTTCACTGTGGATTTTAACGGCAACGGTCGCTATGATGCTGCAACAGAACCGCTGGTGAGAACTGATGCTAATGGGATTGCTCGGTTTAATAATTTGTCTCCAGCCACCTACTCGGTTTTGGAAGTCTTCGATACTCCGGGCGTTCCCAACAATTTCCCGATCCGAACTGGGCCCAACCCGGTTAGCTTTGACGTACCTGGTCCTAATACTACGCCTACTGTAGTCGTACCGACACCAACAGCGACAACCGATCCGGTGACTGGCGGCACGGGTGTGGTAACTGGTTCTAGCATCCCCGATCCTCTGAATAACCCCGGCCGTTCAGCGGCGGCTTTGGTACAGGCCAGCAGCGCCGATAGCTTGCTCGCTCCTGAGAGTGCAGGTGTTAGCAGCTTTGTTGACTTCAACGAATTGAAAGACTCGACGAGTTCGCTGATTGAATTGTTTTTAGCAGAGCAGGGTCTCCCTCAATTACTGTTAGCTGCTCCTACTCAGAATGCTTCGACTTCCTTGTTTTAATGTTAGGTTGGGTTTCTAGTTTGAGACTCAGCAATTAGTAACTAGCTTGTTTAAACTGCACGTCAAATGATGTTTTGGCGTGCTTTTTGCTGTTTTGACAATAATTAGAGGCTCGCGGGGCGGGTTTATGGATTTCTTTAATTACCGGAAATATTTTTCGTGAAACCCGCCTCTACAACAAATATATCCCGATGCTCGTAGGCGCTGGTTTTACCGACAATCTTTGAGGAAAACTCACAATTTATATAAACCAGCCCGCCACAATCATGGGCTCGGCTGACAGGTTTATTTATATCTTTAATTACTGTCTTTAGTCGTAGAGCGCGATCGGCAAAAAGAATGATTCCCTGCCCCAAGAAAAGCTTTATTTATAGAGGTAGAACATAGAGGAATATTTTATGCCAACTCAACAACAAACCAATCCGGCTCAACATCAAGAACAGCAACCGGGTGTTGAATCCCAAATGACTCCACAACCTCAATCCTTCGCCGAGGGATATCGCGGTAGCGACAAATTGCGGGACAAAGTAGCCTTAATTACCGGCGGAGACAGCGGTATCGGGCGTGCAGTGGCGATCGCTTTTGCGAAGGAAGGGGCAGACGTGGTTATCAGCTATCTCAACGAAAATGAAGATGCTAACAAGACCAAAGAGGCGATCGAACAACAAGGCCGCCGCTGTATTGCGATCGCCGGCGACATCGGCGATGAAAGCGTCTGCCAAAATCTTGTAGAACAAACAGTTAAAGAATTTGGCCATCTCGACATCCTCGTCAACAACGCCGCGGAACAGCATCCCCAAGAAAGCATCGAAGACATCACCGCCGAACAATTAGAGCGCACCTTCCGCACCAACATTTTCTCAATGTTTTACCTGACAAAAGCGGCTCTAAAACACCTAAAAGAAGGAAGTGCAATTATCAACACTACGTCTGTCACCGCTTACAAAGGCAACCAACAATTGCTAGATTACTCCTCGACAAAAGGAGCAATTGTTGCTTTTACCCGCTCTTTGTCTCAAAGTCTAGCTGAGAAAGAAATTCGCGTCAACGGAGTAGCTCCCGGCCCGATTTGGACGCCTCTAATTCCTGCAACTTTCCCTGAAGAAAAAGTTGAGAAATTTGGTGCAGACACGCCCTTGGGACGCCCCGGTCAACCCGATGAAGTTGCCCCCAGTTACGTGTTTTTAGCTTCAAAAGATTCGTCTTACATGACGGGTCAAATTTTGCATCCCAATGGCGGCTCTGTGGTTAACGGATAGAAAGGAGTTGCGGAGAAATAAAGTACCAGTCAAATAGGGATAATCGTGATATCCCATTTGCGTAAGGTTTCAGAACCTTGCCCTTCCGGTAGATACTCTTGTAATTGCTTTGGTAAGTAGGTCATTGCAAAAAACAATTGTATGTTGTAGGGCTGGGTTTTGCTAACAATCACTCCTATAGCGCGTCTGAATGGTTTGTGTAAATAACAGAAAAGTGGTCAGCTCAAATTCAAGAAAAAAAGGGGGTATAGAAGTAGTTAGTGCCAGCAGCGGACGCTCAGACTCGCGACTGCAGGCGATCGAACACCGAAGCTGCGGGCGCCCGATCGCGCCTGCAGTCGCGAGTCTGAGCAAAAAAACGATAGGATAGAGGCACAATTAGAAGAGTTGCAATATTTTATTTGCCCTAATAAAATATTATTTTTTGGAATAGAACCCCGGTTATTAAGCTTAGGTTAAAACCATTTAATTATCGAAAAATACAAAAACGATTAGAAGTTTAAACATTTTTTTTTGCACAAGATCGCTGAAAATATTTAGCCGGGGTAATTCCCGGATGAAAGTTAAAATATCCAGGTTCAAAAAGCTATTTAACTAAAGAACAGCTATCCGCAACTATCCAGTGGCTATCTCAAGCCAAAAACCGGAATCTATTAGAACTAGAAAGATACTCGATCTCAATTTATGATGTAATATTTAAATTGCGGTAAAGTTACTGTCGAATATTGAAAAGTGGTTAATTAAGCTGTCAGAAAGCTAACGTATAAAAATCGAGGGAACAGCCCGAAGTTATTAAGAAAAACGCTATAATTGCTGAGCTATTATCAAAGTACAAGCCACAAATAGCACCAATAGAACTGGTAGTGTATGCCTGAGATGAGCGTCACTTACAAGGGGATGATATCTTTAACTACTTATAGGGCGATCGTCAATAACGAACGGTAGTCAAGCTGGACAATCAACGAGATAAGCTAACTTATTATAGTGCATTAAATCTAGCTAGTGAGTAAAGAATTTATGGTGAAGCTATCTAAAGCGGAAAATCGAAAAAAAACACAGGGAAAATGGTTGAAGGACTAAAGAAAATGAATCCACATCAAGAAATGTTGTTAATCGGGGATGGTGCTAGCTACCATAGATATCAAGCAATGCAGCAGCTATTATTAATGAGGGAAAACGACGGTAAATCACAGTCAGAACGGTCAATAACTTGTTGTTGATTTTGCTTTTATTGCTCTGAATAAAATCCAGTATAAAGTATTTGGCTGCAAGGTAAAAACTTTATTACAGGTTTTTATGCTATATGTAAAATTTTTAGCAGAGTTAAGAAAGTATTTCAATTTTTTGAATTTAAAAAATTTTATTGCTCCTAACTTTAAACAATATGATGCTTTTGCACAAATGATTTGGACTTGCTATATAAGCTCATAAATACAAAAGCACTAACGCCAAGCATTTAAAAGACATAAAGGTCTATAGGAAATCAGAGCAAGGATTTGTCTGAAAGGTCGGTAACATGGATAAGTTCGGGTTCCTGAATCGGTATTACTGGCACAGGTTTTGTCAATGATGAAAAGTCTAGTTGTGAGAACTGCTGGACTTGCCAGCGAACGCTTTCAACTCAAGGGCGTCGTGGCTACAGAAGAGGCGCACGCCCTTACTCCGATCGACTGATAATGCGCGCAGCCGGTCTTGATTTAGCAACCTAGCCTTGCGGTCTACCTCCATCATCCACTGGTACGCGCGTAGTCCGGGCGTGCAGCGTCGTTTGGAGGAACCCATCTCGTCTCGGTAAAAGTAGGCATCGCCTGCGTGTAGGAGCCAACCCTCCGGGGTGTCGATCGCGATGCCCGCATGACCCCGCGTGTGACCGGTAAGCGGGATGAGCAGAATTTCTGGTGGCAGGCCGTCAAGATCGCGGACTGCCTCAAAACCGAACCAAGGTTCGCCCCCCGCCGAATAGTATTTCCAGCGTTTGACTTCATCCCACTGCCCTGGACGATAGCGCCTTTTTGTGATGAAACCGTGCCGATCGTGCGCAGCATCGATTTCCGACTGCATAACGTGTACCGTTGCTTCAGGAAAATCCTCTAGACCACCAGCGTGATCGAAATCGAGGTGGGTCAGCACAATATGGCGCACATCGCTTGCAGAAAATCCAAGCTGCTCGATTTGAGCGATCGCCGTGTACTTGCGATCGAACTGGATGTTATTAAAGTGGACAAAGAATGCGCTCAGCCGGGAATAAGGCGCCTTGATATCGCGCAGTCCGAAGCCGGTATCAATGAGAACAAGTCCCTGATTCGTTTCAACGAGCAGACAATGGCAGACGAGGTTCGCAGTCAGCCCGCGACTGAAGCCATCAAAAAGCGCCCCGCCAATCGGGCACATACAGCCACAATTGAGATGGTGAATTTGCATAAATCCTCTGTTACGATGCTTCCGAGGAGCCATCCTAAATGTTTAAGTTCCGGCATAGTTGAAAAGAGTGTCAACTGACAATATTCCATCGATCGGTAGGCGCAGATTACTTATTAGCCGACCCGGGTTCAGTAAGTTGACGGTGCTGTTCGGCATTAACGGTATCAGGCAAGACCTTGCTCGCGGTGCCCTGAAGCTTCGTCTTTAGCGATCCTGCAACAATGCTGTCCTTGCCTGCCATCAGCGCCTCAAAACCTTGCTTGGCAACCATAGCCGGGTCATCTTTCCGATCGGCACCGGCCTTAGTATCATCCATTCCTGCCCGATGGAAGAAGTTGGTATCGGTTGGTCCTGGCATGAGTGAGGTGACGGTGATACCCGTATCCTTCAACTCGTTACGCAGCGCCTCCGAGAACGAGTGCAAAAACGCTTTGGACGCCGCGTAGACTGCCTCGAACGGCCCCGGCATCAGGGCGGCAATCGATGAAGTGAAGAGGATGCGACCCTGGCGCCGATCGACCATATCCTTCACTACCCGTTTGGCGAGATGTACGGACGAGACGACGTTTAGGTTGATCAGATTGAGTTCGTCTTTCAGGTCAGTTTCGCGGGCAAAGTCGCCACCGACACCAACACCTGCGTTAATCGCGATCGCATCCACCGATCGACCAGTCGCCTTAATCTTGTTGTAGAGCGTTTCAACACCGTCGTAGGTAGCGAGGTCTGCCTCCACCGTCTCGACTTGGGCACCGAGCTTCTCGAAGGCAAGAGCGGCTTCATTGATACTTGGGCCGGTAGAGGTGACTAGAAGATCGAAGCCGTTTTGAGCGAACTGTTTGGCGAGTTCGT
This sequence comes from Microcoleus sp. Pol7_A1, assembly GCF_036701085.1. NCBI lineage: Bacteria > Bacillati > Cyanobacteriota > Cyanophyceae > Oscillatoriales > Microcoleaceae > Microcoleus > Microcoleus sp. Pol7_A1. Next base: position 245,770 of record NZ_JAUBQD010000001.1, on the reverse strand, counting down.
AGCCGATGCCGTTAGAGGCACCCGTCACGACGGCCAAGGGGCGGGTCAAGGAACTGTTCATAATCAGAAAACTCCTGTTTAACTGCTCCGTACTCGTTTGTCTGGGGCTTCTCTTTCTACCAGACAACCTGTGGGGACTGTGGGCTTCCAACTTTTATCATCCTAGGAAGGCAGCAGTGCGATCGCATCTTTCCAAGGACGTATCGCTATTGTGTTTTAGATATCTCCAATAACTCCCAAAGTCTATCCCCGCTTCAGCTTGTTTTCTAACTGCCTGCCTCCCTGTTCCGGCCAGCCAGAAACCAACGCTTAAATCAGAGTTTGAAAATTTTTTAATTAATAATATTGTCCTAATCAGGGATTGAAACTAGAACTTCAAACTCGGGGTTTTCAGGATATGCTTCGGCACGGCTGCGGCTACTATTTGACGGCCAAAGGGATAGAAACTAGGGCAATTCTGAATTATTTTGGACACGCTAACATTCACCACAAATTCCGCTACAGTAAGATACATTGCCAATTCTGGAATTTCACCGGCGGGCTGCCTGTCAGATTTTCCCCGTCTAACTTTTGTGCGATAGGTAATTTTCTGAACTTCCCAGAGTTGCTATTTGCTATAGGGTTGCTCGGCTTTACCCGATCGAAACACGTACCAGTCAGAAACTTCGGGGGCTGCTTGTTTGGCAGGTTTCACCCGCGGCTTTACTGGGCTGGGAGTTTGTGAGGTGGAATTCTGCGATCGCCTTTCTTGCTTGGTCGCCCGTCGCTGACGCGCCCAAAGATCGTATTGATAGAGGTAGGCGGTGGCCACAGGCAAGCAGGAGAGGGCGATAGTTAGTTTCCACATTGAAGACTCTCGATCGGATGGTGCAGTAATAATAAGTGCACCAGAGTGGTAAAATTTTTTTGGCAAGTAGAGGTCTTTACCATGAATCTCTTTCACAAACTAACTTATCTGACACGCCGAGTAATAATTGTATTGGCTCTTGTTGGTATGCTTGGTATCAGCTTTAGTGCTCCAGCATACGCGGCTGCACCTGCTAGATTTGTCTTGGAAACCCCACCCGCCTCCGATCAATTCGTTATTGAAATCACTGATGAGAGTAAGATCCAACAAGCCCGGAATATACTCAATGGAACCCAGAAAGATGAAACCCATGTAGTCGGAAGAATCATAAAAAGACCAGCTCCCTACAATCCAAAATGGAGCTATCAATTAGATCCAGCGTCTATCAGCTTCTTTAGCTTCGCGATAGAAGTTTGTGATGCTAATATTGGGTACGTCGAAGACCACCTTGATGAAGCGGGTGGAGCATTTTTACCAGGTCTTTACTGGTGTCCTTGGAGTTCACGGCTAGTCAAGGAAATTAAGTAACCCGAAAACTTTCATTCAAAAAGCGATCGCATTTTTCTGGAGTTAACACCTTTTGTCGAAGAGCCTGGTTTTGCTGATGTAGGTCGGCGATCGCTTTTTGTGCCGCATCCAGTTCCTCTTTAAGTCGAGAAACTTCTGCCTTCAGTTGTGCTACTTCAGAATTTTTGAAGGATGTACGTATCTTCTCAACAGCCGGGTTGTATTTGTATAACCGATCGCCTTTGGTGTTCCCTTAATTACCTGGCATCATCTTTCCCTGCTTACAAGCTAGTGTGCCAGTTGAAAGGCGATCGCCTAAAACTGGCGCACCTTTAGAGGGGTATGGGGGCGGTGCGACCGCAGCCGCTGCAAGTGTTCGCGTCTCCTCTTCATCTCGTTTCCGGTTGCATGGGAATGATATAGTTAAGGTCAATAATTCCACATTCCCCGACTCCCGACTCCCCATCATTTCGGTGTTACCCGAATTGATATCACTCGTCCCCTGCGTTCTCACAGCATTTATTGTTTTTGTCGATTCGCGACGCGAGGGTTGTTCTCTGGGGGTATCCCCCAGAACCCCGTGGCAGACAGAGCGAAAACTAACGGATGCTTCGTTGCGGTCGTTACGGGCGTCGCACAAGAGCCACCGGACGCCCTCCACTCTCTCCCTGATATGTGAATAATTTTCAACACAAACAATAGAATCTCTCAGCGGATGCGATTACATTTTATCAGCCCTGGTTGCTGTTGCATAAGTTTTGAGAATTGCTCCGTATAATTTGAAGATTTGTGTGTTTATAAAAAACAATAATCCCGCCACCAGGTTGGTAGCGGGATTGATAGGTTGCAGTTTAGCTATTCTCTAGTTTTGCTAGAGTTAAAATTAGCCGACTGCTGAATTAGCTCTGGTTAGCCATTTCTTGCTGGAGCGTGCTTTTGGCTTCTTTGAATTGAGTAGCAAGTTGTTCCATTTGTGCTTCGCTCAGGTTGCGGCGAATTTGAGGGAACATATCGTTTTCTTCTTGTCGAACGTGATCTTGAACCGCTGTTTGGAGCTGTTTGATTTGGGCTTTAAAATCAGAAGAAGTGGGGTTGAGAGACTTAATTTGGGCGAGCATCTGCTTCATTTCTGCTTGCTCGCTGTACAGTTCTTCAGTATTGCCGTAGTAGCTGCGAACTGCGGGATAAACAATTTGTTCTTCTGCTTCGGCGTGAACGCTGAGGTCTTTGTAAAGTTGACCGAAGAATTCTTGCAGTTTTTGAGGATCGTCGGTGCTTGCGATTTCCATAAAGAGGGTATCGGTTTTGCGGTGATCCATTGAGATGATTTCGGTGATGTTCATCTCATCTTTGCTGCGGGTAACTGCACCGCCGATGATGCCGGTCATGGCTGCCATTGCATCTTGCACGCGCGCCCAAACGCCTTGGTCGGGGTCTTTGCCGGTCAGTTCGCGCACTCCTAAAATTTCGAGAACTCCTTTGAGTTGTTCTTGGTGAGCGCGGTTCTCAAAGTTAACTGTGTTGAGGGGAGTAATGGCGGCTTCGATGTCGGCGCCGACTACTTGAGCAGCTTTGTGAATTAACAAGCCGGCCATTGTTTGTTTGTGTTTGAGCAGTTCGTGCTGACCTACTTTTTCAAACAATGTTAGTTCAGAACCTTCCATGAGTTTCTGAACTTCTTCAATCATTTTTGTGCTGGTTTCTTTGGGCTCGGCTTGAATGCCGTATTGCACGATCGTGGTTTCCAATACGCCCAAGTTTTTGCGATCGTCATCGAGCATATCCCGGAAGCGCTGGGCTAGTTCGGAGTCGTTGCAGGAATTGATGAACAATTGCTCGTTGGCGATCAAAAGGTTTTGCAGCGCTTTCATGTCTGCTAATTTAGTTGCGATCGCTTGGCGCTTGGTATCTTCTAAGGTAGCTACCATCTGTCGTTTCTCCTCTCAAGGTCTTTAGTGTTCTTACATCTTTTAATTTATTGAAATATTCTGATAACACCCTCTTTCTCGCGACTGATTCATTAATATCCCGCAGAAGCTATTGACTTTTGAGCGAAAAAATGGTAAGTATTTGAGACTGCTTGAAAAAAAGCAAAAAGCAAAAAATAACTGATGAGTAAGGATTAATGGCAGAAGACTCCACCCAAAAACGGATACCGTGCCACGTACTCCTGTCGCGATGGCTCAAAATTTTAGACTCTTGTTCAAGCCCCCAGATTCATCTGTGCAGTAAATCTCAAATCTCAAATCTCAAATCTCAAATCGACTGAGTGATAATTTCTGTATAAATTAATCCCGATCGCAGAGCTGTAAAGCGCTACCATAGTTGCAGCCGAAGTTAACTAAAGTTTAAGAATAACTAGCTTGTCTCAACTGCTCACTGCTTTAGAGTTCCCAGCCAATGTCTGGAAGCTCAACAACGGGTTAACGGTCATTCACCAGCGGATTTCGGCCACACCGGTGGTCGCGCTAGACGTGTGGGTGAGGGCTGGCGCTACGCTGGAGCCGGATTCTTGGTCGGGAATGGCTCATTTTCTAGAACACATGATATTTAAAGGGACGGATTCGATCCTCCCTGGAGAATTTGACCAAGTAATAGAAAATCGCGGCGGTGTCGCCAATGCAGCTACAAGTCACGACTACGCGCATTTTTTCGTCAACGCAGCGGCCGATTATTTAGCAGAAACTGCCCAGCCGCTGGCAGAATTGCTGCTGCGCGCTTCGATTCCCGATGGGGAATTCGATCGCGAGCGAGATGTGGTACTAGAAGAAATCCGCCAAGCTCAAGACAATCCCGATTGGGTGGGTTTCCAAGCCATGATGGAAACAGTTTACCAGCGACATCCCTACAGGCGATCGGTACTCGGCACGGAAGAGTTGCTGATGTCGCGAACTCCCCACGAAATGCGGTGTTTCCACCGATCGCACTATCAGCCGGAAAATATGACTGTGGTGATAGTCGGGGGAATTGATGAACAACAGGCTAGAGATGTTACGGGGAAAGCATTCGAGCAGTTTTCCGATCGGTGGGATTGTCCCAAATTAACCGCTGAGGCGGAACCGCCGCTGATAGAAATTCGCCGTCAGGAACTCGGCCTCCCCCGATTGGAACAAGCGCGGCTGATGATGGCTTGGACGGGCCCAGGAGTTGAACAGTTGCAAAGTGCTTGCGGCTTGGATTTGCTTTCGGTGTTGCTTGCAAACGGGCGGACTTCCCGTTTAGTCAGGGAACTGCGGGAAGAATTACAATTGGTAGAGGCGATCGACAGCACTTTCTCGCTGCAACGGGAATCGAGTTTATTTACTATCAGTGCAGTCTTGGACGCGAAGGATGTCGAACAGGTGGAATCTCGGATTTGCGATCGGCTTTGGGAATTGCAGTCTGAGCCGGTTTCCGAGGTAGAACTACTTCGCTGTAAGCGTTTGCTGTGCAACGATTTTGCTTTCTCCATCGAAACGCCGGGACAGCTAGCCGGTCTTTACGGATATTACAATACGATCGCCACTGCGGAATTAGCGCTCAGCTATCCCACCAGGATTAAAGCATTTGGGCCATTAGACCTCCAGCGCCTAGCTCAACAATATCTCTCTCCCCGGCGCTATACAGCCGTGGTACTCAAACCAATCTAATCGTTAAGCTTGTGAATATAAATATATTTTGTACCGGATAGATGTTCGGCATTTGTCCGGGCTTCTTTGTGCTTGGGGCGCACCCTAGGGGATAGATGTTGTTACATTTAGATGTTGTGGGTCAGGCCCGGCCCGGTATGACATCATACAAGAGGCACATGGAAAATAGAAAAATGGCGATCGAGTAATTACAAATTACCAATTACCCATTACCAATTACCCATTTTCAATTACCAATACTTCAGCTACGCTCAGTACAAGTTCCCAACTAAATTAACCATGAACAATGAAATCCAGCGCACGGTTTTAGACAACGGTATTGTTGTCTTAGCAGCAGAAAATCCAGCAGCAGATATTATTGCAGCTAGGATATTCCTGCGGGCCGGCAGTCGCTACGTGCAGCCGGAACAAGCAGGATTGTGTCACTTGCTGTCGGCGGTAATGACTAAGGGAACCGATCGGCTGTCTTCGCTGGAAATTGCCGAGCGTGTAGAATCGGTGGGAGCGAGGTTGAGTGCCGACTCTACTACTGACTATTTTTTAGTGAGTTTGAAGACGGTTTCTGCGGATTTTGAGGAGATTTTGGAGTTGGCGGCGCAATTGACCCGATCGCCCACTTTCCCGGAAGCTGAAGTCGAACTCGAACGCCGCATTGCCATATCAGCAATTCGATCGCAACAAGAACAGCCATTTGCGATCGCCTTCGAGCAATTGCGGCACGCGATGTACCAGGAACACCCCTATGCTTTCTCTCCCTTGGGCACGGAAGCTACTATGTCAAAGCTCACCAGAAACGAGCTCGAACATTTCCACAAAACCTATTTCCGTCCCGATAATGTAGTTATTTCTGTAGCCGGCCGAATATCCACCGAAGATGCGATCGCCCTGATCGATCGAACTTTTGGCTCCTGGAAAGCGCCTTTAACACCCCTGCCAGCTTTAAGCGTCCCCCCCCTGTCCCCATCCCCTCAATCGGTCGTTACGGCGCAAGATACGCAGCAATCAGTGATTATGCTGGGCTACCTCGCACCCTCTGTCAAAAATCCCGACTACGCAGCGATTAAGTTGCTGAATACTTATTTGGGTAACGGTTTGTCGAGCCGATTGTTTGTGGAATTGCGGGAAAAGCGGGGCTTGGCTTACGACGTTTCCGCGCTCTACGCGACGCGCTTGGACACGGCTCAGTTTGTCGCGTACATGGGTACGGCGCCGGAAAATACGGCGACAGCTTTTGAAGGATTGCGTGCAGAAGTCGATCGACTCGCCAACACCGAACTAAGCGAGGAAGAATTGCAAGCTTGCAAGAATAAAATGCTCGGTCAATATGCTTTAGGAAAACAAACTAATTCGCAAATTGCCCAAGTTTTAGGTTGGTACGAAATTTTGGGATTGGGAATTACATTTGACCAACAATTTCAAGAAGAAATTGCACAGGTGACAGCTTCACAAGCGCGGGATGCTGCTAAGAAATATTTTGTAGAACCGTATATTTCTTTGGTGGGCCCGGAGGCGGCGATTACAGAGTTGGGTGTAGCTGCTGTTTGTTGAGTAGGAAATTGGCGATCGAACTTTTCAAAAGTTCGATCGGTTTAGTCAAGAAGCACGCATAGAGGCTGGTGTGATTCTCAGACACTTGCAGCAAGGTGAAAGTCTCGTAATGCCTCATTTATATAGGACTAATGTTATGGAACTTTCAAAAAAGAAGCGTCTAGAAGATAAATGCTGGAAGATTGGATCTGCCTCGGAATTCTTAGAACTTTCACCAGAGGAATCGAGCCTAATTGACATTAAGTTAGCCCTCATTCTTAATCTCAAAGAACGTCGGCAAAGATTGATGACACAGGCAGAGTTAGCTGAGAAAATCAACTCCAGCCAACCTCGTATTGCCGCAGAAAATGGCGACGATTCGGTTTCAATTGAACTGTTAATACGCGCAATCCTGGCAACAGGTGCAACGCCTCAAGATATAGGGCAAATTATTGCTCAAGTAGGATAGAAAGAGCGATAACTCACCCACTATACTATGCACGACCACTTAAAACGCACAGTTATGCTGAGTGCTGAGTTTTGTGTTTCTCTATATATTGGCGTAAAACGTTATTAATTAGAGTTTTATACTGTTCTCCTTGAGCCTCAAACCACTGCTTCACATCTGGATCGAGCTGAACTAAGTTGTGGGCTTGCTCTGCTGGAATACGTAAAGTCGATCGTTCAAAAAATTCATCGGTCAGCGGTGGAATATCTGAGTAGTCGATATTCTCTTCTGACCTTGACTCTAAGGCTGCCCAGTTAGTACCAGAGGTACTGTTCAAATCGTTTCTGCTCATGACGGTTTGCTCTTCGCGCTGAAATGATTCGGATTACATTGTTTTGACGTTCTGTCCAGACTACTACCGCTATTCCAGAACCGAGAAAACCGATTCCAAACCAGCGATCTTCGCCATAATCAAAACGATCGTCTAGCTCAATCAGCATTTCACCATCAAACATCGCGGGAACATCGGCAAAATCAATCTGATGTTTACGGATGTTTTCAAGGTTTTTCGCTTCGTCCCACTCAAATTGCATGAAGGATTAGGGTATGCCAGATTAAACTATCTTCCTTCATTATTACGCATTTGGCCCAACAGGTTTTATGCTGCACTGGAGATCGATGTTGGGATCTAAACTCGATCGCCCGCAAGCATTAAACACGGGAAAAAACTTAGTCAGACTTCAATTGAACCTTTTCTGTTCCCGATCGGTCTAAATTGAACAGACGCCCGATTAGTCTAATTTATATGTACTTAGTAAAGCACTTTCAGATTAAAAAAGAGCTGAGTCCGTGGGTTAGCGCGCTGCTTGCCGCTTCCCTGCTTGCAGGAGTAGGCTACACAGCTTACAGCCAACTCACAGTCAAATCCAGCCGCGAAACCAGGCGCAAGGAAAAAACCGTTGCTGTCGAAAGGGTGAACCTGCCGATTACAATTTCGGCAAACGGCACAATTGTGCCCGAACGTTCCGTTAACGTCAGCCCCAAAACTTCAGGAATGCTCAAAAGTTTGCTTGTCAAGGAAGGAGATAAAGTTGAAAAAGGGCAGATTCTCGCCTACATGGACGACTCCAACCTCCAAGGGCAACTTACCCAAACTCGCGGACAACTCGCAGCCGCCGAAGCAAACCTGGAAAAATTGGTCAACGGCACTCGAACCCAGGACATTGCTGTGGCTAGGGCAGTGTTAGCAGAACAACAGGCAAGTTTGGAAAAATTGCTCAACGGCAATCGAAGCCAGGATATTGCCGTAGCTGAGGCACAACTAGCTGAACAACAGGCAAATTTACAAAAATTGCTCAACGGCAATCGAAGCCAGGATATTGCCGTAGCTGAGGCACAATTAGCTGAACAACAGGCAAATTTACAAAAATTGCTCAAGGGCAATCGGCCTGAAGACATCGCCCAAGCAATTGCCAAACTCAGAGATGCCGAATACGCCCAAAATCAAGCTGAGGAAGACTTTCAGAGAAATCAGGAACTCTATAATGCCGGAGCCATTGCTTTGCAAGTTGTCAACAACTCCCGCACCGCGCGCGATCGAGCTCAAACGCAAGTCAGGCAAGCCGAACAAGCTGTAGCTTTGCTGCAAGCGGGTACTCGCCCCGAAGAAATCGCTTCGGCGCGGGCTGCTGTGGAGCAAAAACGGCAAGCTTTGACCCTGGCGCGATCGGGCGCACGTCCCGAAGAAATTGCTGCGGGGCGGGCTGCTGTGGAGCAAAAACGGCAAGCTTTGGCCCTGGCGCGATCGGGCGCACGCCCCGAAGAAATCGCTGCGGCGCAGGCCGCCGTCGAGCAAAAACAGCAAGCTTTGGCGCTGCTAGAAGCAGGTTCCCGCCCCGAAGACATCGCCCAAGCCCGCGCCCAAGTTCTCTCCGCTAGAGGCAGCCTGCAAAGCGTTCAAGCGCTGATCGGCGACACTGTGCTGCGGGCTCCTTTCACCGGCACTGTCACCCGCAAGTACGCAGATCCGGGCGCTTTTGTGACTCCCACGACGGCAGGTAGTGCGGTTTCTTCGGCGACTTCTTCTTCGATTTTGTCCTTAGCTTCAAAAAATCAATTAGTAGCAAACGTCGCAGAAACTAATATTTCTCAGATTAAGATCGGCCAGGCTGCGTCTATTCAAGCCGATGCTTTTGCGGGAAAGACTTTTGCAGGTAAAATCAGTCAAATTTCGCCTCAGTCGATCGTCCTGCAAAATGTGACAAGTTTTGAGGTAAAAGCGGCAATTATTAATGACGATCAAGAAATGCTGCGATCGGGCATGAATGTGAATGTGGAATTTAAGGCCGGTGAACTTAAAAATGTTTTGGTAGTCCCGACTGCGGCAATTGTCCGCCAACAAAGGGAAACGGGGGTTTTTGTTCCGGGTGGAGAAGATGGCAAACCTGCTTTTATGCCGATTAAGACTGGTATGACGGTGGATGACAAGACGGAAGTGCGATCGGGTTTGAAAGGAAATGAAAAAGTGCTGCTTAGTTTCCCCCCCGGATTGCGGCCTAGATCCCAAAATCCATCGCCGGGTGGAATTCCGGGTTTGCAACCTGGTGGCGGAACGCGCTTGCGTTAGTAGTCAGTAGTCATTAGTCATTAGTCATTAGTCATTAGTTAGTGGTTGACAATTACCGATTACCAATTGCCAATTACTAATTATCACTTATCAATTACCAATTACCGATTCCCAAAAGCACAACACGGAAGTTACGGATACACGGATAACTTTTTTTTTACTCTTCCTTCTTCTTTGTTCCGTGTTGCTTGTTCTTTCTTCCTTAAAACTCCCAATTATTCCTTAGCAATTACCTATTAGCTATTACCTATTACCAATGAAATTACAGACTCGCCCCCGTACCAACAAAATCTCTAACGTTCAAATCGCTTTCATGGCGACAGAGGCGCTGTGGAATAACAAATTGCGTACCAGTTTAACTATGCTGGGCGTAATTATTGGGATATCTTCGGTAATTGCCATTACTTCGGTGGGACAGGGAGTACAAAAATCAACTGAAGAACAGTTAAAGGCTTTGGGTACAAATGTGCTGTTGGTGTTATCCGGTGCTGCGCGATCCGGCGGTGTCAGTCAGGGAAGCGGTTCTGCTACTACCCTTACTTGGGATGACGCTAAGGCGATCGGCAAACAAGCTCCTGCAGTCAAGGCAATTTCTGCTTATTTGCAGCGCCAAGTGCAAGTAGTTTACGGCGGACAAAATTCATTTACTGCTATTTTGGGAACGGATTTAAACTATCCAGATGTGAAGAACATTCAACCTCAACAAGGACGGTTTTTTAACGAGGATGAATTGAATGCTGCTGAGCCAGTAGTTGTCCTCGGTTCTAAGGTGCGGGACGAACTTTTTGGAGCCGGAGCTAATGCGCTATCCTCCGATATTCGCATTCAGGGCAACCGCTACAAGGTCATTGGAGTGATGGAAAGCAAGGGGTCTGTAGGGGGAACCGATCAGGACGATCGAGTGTATATTCCCCTCAAAAATATGTCTTCGCGGATTGTGGGGAGAAATTCTTTAGCGGGGATTGCGATCTCGGGTTTTTGGTTGGAAACTGCCGGCGAAGCGGATTTAGCGGATGCTCAATTTCAAGTGGAAAATATCATGCGCTTGCGCCACAATATTTATCCGCCACAACCGGATGATTTTCGAGTTGTCAATCAAGCTGAGATCGTTAATACTTTCAGCAATGTGATAGGTTTATTTACAGTTATGGTGGGAGCGATCGCCGGAATTTCTTTGGTGGTTGGCGGTATCGGTATTGCTAATATTATGCTGGTGTCTGTTGTCGAACGCACTAAGGAAATCGGGATTCGCAAAGCGGTAGGTGCTACTAATGCAGCAATTCTAATTCAATTTATGGCGGAATCTATTTTAGTTTCCACGGTGGGGGGAACGGCGGGTATTGGGTTGGGAATTGCGATCGCCTTTGGGGCTTCGACAGCGTTCAAATTTCCGTTTGTGGTTTCTGTATGGTCGATTACAGCAGGTTTTGGGCTATCTTTTACCGTCGGGTTGTTAGCTGGAGTATTGCCGGCTCGGAATGCGGCTCGCTTAGATCCGATCGCAGCCTTGCGGAATGATTAAATTTAAGCAATATAAGCTCTTGTGGGCTGGGCATCCTGTCCGCCCGAAAGCCTAAATTTTAATTCAGCTTATACTAAACCAGCTTGAAAAATCTGGTTTGCTGTGAGGTTTAAATCTGGAAAAGTTTGCGACACAATCCGATCGTTCTCTCGAAACTTGAGGATTTGATATTCACCATCAACCAAGTTACAGACAGAAATTGTCGGTTGTTTGGGATTGCCAATAAAATTGCGTCCGCCCAACGCAGCATAATCCACAATCCAATATTCAGGGATACCCATCTCCTCATAATCGGCGTATTTTAAATAGTAATCATCGCGCCAATTGGTTGACACAACCTCAATTACCAACGGTATCGATCCACCCAAACTGAGGACAGATTGTTTTTGCCACAAAGTTTCGTTCACCAGATTTGCACGATTCAGCACCAACACATCAGGGAAATAACCAGAATCTTTTTCAGGAGGCTTAACTATCGCTTGGTTGGGGATACCGTAGGGCAATCCCAGATGATTAATTTGAACAGCAATTGCGATCGTAAGAAAGCCTGTAACTTCTTGATGCTCGCCTACTGGTTGTATTATTTCAATAATATTTCGATTGTGCAGTTCGTAGCGTACCGCCGCCTTTTCTGGCAGCCACTCCACAAATTCCTCGCAGTTTACGAGTTTGGGTAAAGCTTGAGTCATAAATTTTTACAATTACTGATAATAGAAATTATATCTCTATCCATCTGTGTGTATCTGCGTGCATCGGCAGTTATAAATTCCCATTTTTTATAAAGTCCGCAAGTTATTGTGCCGCTTAGGCTGTAACCATTTCGGGTTTGATATCAGGTGATGCGGGCTCAAAGTACAACACCATGATTTGCTCTGGATGCAGCCCGACAGATTCATAAGTGCGTCCGTTGCGATCACTAAATTCAACCTCAAACGCTGCACCATCAGCCAACAGTTCAACCACAGTCCCTACTTGTCCGCGCCACAGATTGTATTCAGGAATGTCAATTGTCAAGGCAACGACATCTAGTAATTTAATTGTATTCTTTGTCACTCTTATTACCTCCAAACATTACAGAGGATAGCAGGTTGTTAATCTCGGAATCTCTGAATCATACTCAATAATCCAGCCACTCCGAAGGGTTGCACTTCCATTTTGCCATTGAATCGTGAAATCTAGAATGTAGCGTTGCCCGAATCCATCCCGCCTCACTAACTGAGCTTCGTCATTTTGAATAATTTCAAGCAAAATTTGGCGCAATTCCTCAGCATTGTCAGCCGTCATCTCAAGAATAGACGAAAAAAGTCGCGCTTTGTGTTTGCCATCGTCGTGTTCTGGATTGAAGCAGTAGTCACGAAGTTTACGAATATCAAAAACTGTATTCTTTGCATTTGGAATGAGCATAGAAAAGCTGATACGAATAAGCAGCCCTCAGTTTATATCGAAATCGGCGATCGCTTTAACTGTGGAGTCGTGCAGATGCAAGTATCTCTCCAATCAGCACCAGAATCTCAACCGAGATTGATGTTTCGCCATAAATCGGCTGGAGCAAACCTAGAAAGATGACCAACATTTGTTGTCGCGATTACAACATCCACAACATCAAGAGTCGTCGCCTGTGCTGCCAAAATCATATCGCTGTCAATCGTCTTATCACCTGCTGTCGGTTGTCCTTGCTGACGAGCTTGTGCCCAAAACATCGCAGCTTGTCGCATAGCAGCAGTTGTAATGGGTAAATACTCCAGCGAGTTAGCTAATTCATCTAATCGAGCAATACCCCTTACCTTATTTGCCCGCAGCAATTCTCGGCGAACTTCATAATCGGCTATTTCGGGAATAATAACTCGAGTATCGGATATAATAAGTGCTTGCAACCAGCGAGTACAAAGAGTGCTTTCAGGAGATAGCTTTGGATTCGTAACTAAACCAATTGGTCCTGCATCCAGAAAAACGACTCTGCTCACCAAGTTACACCTTTTAATTCAATAGGAAATAGCTTGCGTTCAGATAAACGATCTTCGTCAAGAGCATGAATCAGATACTCACCTGTTTCTTGCTGCTCTTCGGCATCTTCTTCATCCCTCCAAGACTGAAGCAGATTAAGCAATTTTACCTGCTTTTCTTTTCGCAGAATATATTCTCCCAGCAGTTGCAGAGTGTATGCTTCCGTCGAAAGCCCTTGCTCTTGAGCTCTTTGTGTTAAGTATTGCTCTATTTCTGGTGTCAGAGTGAGGGTGAGTGTCATAGGTGTTTTTATAGCTCTACCCTTATACTTTACAACCTACTAGGCTAAGCTGGCGATCGATCACTTGGGAGCATTGACGTAGAAACTTCGATCTGTTTCAATTATTAGAGCGGCTTTAACGACCAAGCTCACCGGATGCAGATAACCTTTGGGACTCAACGTCATCTACCTTGAAGATTTAATCTTATCAATAACCTGCAACATTCTCTTTGCACAGGCAACTGCCTGATCTGGGGTTTGGCACTCTGAGGCTCGGATTCGCTCAATATGAACCCCCTCATGGGCAAGCATAGTTGTCCTATCATGTGCTTCTGCTGGTGTTTCGTTGTGTACAGTATCACCATCTACTTCTACAACCAGTAAAACACCGTTTTTAACAATGACAAAATCTGGTTCAATTCTTCTGTATTTTTCACCACCTCTAATGAAAACGGGTAATGGAGCAAAGGATACCCCAAGTGATTTAAGAGCTTTGTAAAAAAGCTCTTCGTTCTGAGAACGAAAGAAAAGCCCGTCTACTGTTCTCGAAGGTATATTATCAGACCTAACACGACCTTGATTATTGACACCTTTACCTGTGACCCAATTGTTTGCTTTTTCGCGCCACTTATCACCTGCGCTCAGAAGGGGACTAATACTCAAATAAGCTAATTCATCTGGGTAGGGTTTGAGAAGTATTCTTGCCTTCTTCAGAATTAGATCTTCACATACCTCAATCTCGTCATAAAATTGCGAGTAAAGGTAATTAGGAACTTGAAGATAGAGGTGGTAAATGCCGTAGCCGAAGTCGTTTTCCGCACAGCACTCGGTACTATACTCTGCATTTGCTAGGATAGCCACCTCACGCAGGGAACCTTCTGACGCAAATAGCCCTGCGCTTGTCGCCAGGAGAGCTTCAATATCATTGGAGAGATTCAATATCATTAATGAGTTGGCGACTTGGGTTTGAGGTGATGCGCAGGTATTATAATACTTAGACTAAGAATATCACAAAACATCGCCCTACAGCAATAGATCAAAAAAATAGAGGGCGAGTTTAGCATAAAACTCAACCCCAAAAGTCAAATTTTATGCTCTAAACCCGCCCTCGCAAAACTCCCTTAATAAGCGTCTTGCAATTCGTAAAAATCAGGGGAAATGTAATCTTTCCGCAGCGGCCAGCCTACCCAATCTTCGTTCATCAAAATCCGTTTCAGATTCGGATGGCCTTCATAGACAATGCCGTACATATCGTAGGATTCCCGCTCTTGAAAGTCGGCTGCTTTCCAAATCCAGTAGACTGATGGCACTCTGGGATCTTCGCGGGGTACGAATACTTTGACGCGGACTTCTTCAGGCTTGGAAGCATTATCTGTCAGCTTAACCAAGTGGTAGACGCTGACTAAATCTTGTCCAGGGCCTTGGTCGTAGGCGCACTGGCACTGCATATAATTAAACCCGTAGGCGTACAGTGCTGTTGACATCGGAATTAGGAATTCTCGATCGACCTTTAATATCTCCACGCCCAAATTATCGGCCGCTAAAGCTTCGTGTTCAAAGCCATTCTGAGTCAACCACTGGGAAACCTTCCCGGCTTCAACAATTGCAGATTCTGTCTCAGCCACGGTTTACCTCCTGTTTTTGTCCTGCAAGCAGGGCCGGCGGTACTGGCATTCCCATTGCTTCGGTCAATTCTTTCGGCGGCGCCATCCGGCCTGGAATAGACAAGTATTTGCCGTCCAAAATGTCGTCTACTACTTTCATTTTGTGGGGTCTGGTGTAGTAGCGGTGGGTTGGCAGCAAATTGGCCCGTTCTTGCATGGAATTGTTGGCGATTTTTTTCCGCAGTTTGATAATTGCGTCAATAATCGCTTCTGGGCGGGGGGGACAGCCGGGGATGTACACGTCTACAGGAATCAGTTTGTCAACGCCTCTGACTGCTGTGGTGGAGTCCATGCTGAACATTCCGCCGGTGATGGTGCACGCGCCCATCGCGATCACGTATTTGGGTTCCGGCATTTGTTCGTACAGCCGCACCAAGATGGGGGCGTACTTCATCGTAATTGTGCCGGCGGTGATGATCAAGTCGGCTTGCCGGGGGCTCGATCGGGGTACTAAGCCGAATCTGTCGAAGTCAAAGCGCGATCCGATCAAAGCTGCAAATTCAATGAAGCAGCAGGCTGTGCCGAAAAGCAGCGGCCACAGGCTCGAAAGTCTCGCCCAATTGTAGAGGTCATCCACTGTTGTCAGGATGACGTTCTCTGAGAGTTGGGATGTGACTTCCGGGCGCTCGACTGGGTTGATAAGCGCTTTTTGTGATTTGTCAGAACTTAAGACCATTCCAAGGCTCCTTTGCGCCATGCATAGACAAGAGCAATAACGAGGATCGTGATAAAAAACAAGGCTTCGATAAAAGCCAACAGTCCTAGCTGGTTGAAAGCAACCGCCCAAGGATAGAGAAAGACGGTTTCTACGTCGAAGATGACGAAGACCAGGGCGAACATATAATATCGGATGTTGAACTGAATCCAGGCTCCGCCGATCGGCTCGACGCCGGATTCGTAGGTAGTGCGTCGGTCGTAGGGACGACTTTTGGGGCGCAGTACCTTAGACGCCGTGAGGGCGAGGATAGGGACTAGGCTGGAAATTAACAGGAAGCCTAAGAAATACTCGTAGCCGCTGAGTGCAAACACGGTGAATAATTACTGCCTAGGTGAAAGGGTTCTGTAACTTGTCTGTTACATTATATAGATTTTGGGCAGCTAAAATTACGAGTTGGTTGAGATTAATCGTCCATCTTCTGCAATAATTTTTAATGTATATTTTAAGATTAGCTTACCTACTCTTTTGGAGCTATGAGCGATCGAGCCACTGAGACTAAGACCCTCGATCGGCACGAGTGCCGCGCCTGCGGCTACGTCTACGATCCGAAAAAGGGCGATCCTAAAATTGGCATTGCCCCGGGCACGGCTTTTGAAGATTTGCCCCAAACTTGGGTCTGTCCCGTTTGCGCAGCGCGCAAGTCGGCGTTTCAAAATCTCGGTCAGATGGAAGGGATATCGGGATTTAAGGCAAATCAGCGCTACGGTGTCGGTGTCAACGGCATGACCGAAGGTCAGAAAAGTTTGCTGATTTTTGGCGGCTTGGTCGTTGGTTTCTTGTTGTTACTTAGTATGTATGGTTTGCAGTAAGACGATTGTGAGATTTTGGCAACGAATTGTAATGTTATTGGCCGCTGCGCTCATCTGTACGAGTTGCAGCACGATCGGCTCCGTGAGTTACAACCCCTGGCAAGTGATTTCTTTGCCGACGAAAGCTAATTTGCAGGATATTGCCTTTACGGGCAATCCTCAGCACGGCTGGGTTGTGGGTTCGGAGGCAACTCTGCTCGAAACCTCCGACGGTGGCACTAGCTGGAAGTCTATAGCACTGGATATCGACGATCCGAGGTCGCGTTTTGCGTCGGTGAGTTTTTCGGGTTCAGAAGGCTGGATTGTCGGCCAGCCTTCTGTTTTGCTCCACACGAACGATGAGGGTAAATCTTGGACGCGGATTGCTTTGAGCAGTCAGTTGCCAGGTTCTCCGAGTACGATCGCGGCTTTGGGCCCGAATTCCGCCGAGATGACCACCGATGTGGGGGCGATTTACCGGACTTCTGACGGCGGCAAAAATTGGAAAGCTGTCGTGCAGGATTCTTTTGGGGTAGTTCGCAATATCAACCGTTCTGAAGACGGGCAGTATGTTGCGGTTTCCTCGAAGGGCAATTTCTACTCGGTGTGGAAACCCGGACAAGAAGCTTGGGAACCTCACAACCGCAACAGTTCTCGCCGCCTGCAAAATATGGGCTTTACCAAGGACGGGCGTTTGTGGATGCTCGCCCGCGGCGGTCAAATTCAGTTTAGCGACCCGTCCAATCCTGAAGGTTGGGGAAAACCGTTTTTTCCCGATCGCAAGGCGAGTTGGGGTTTGCTGGACATGGCTTACCGTACTGATAATGAAGTTTGGGTAGCCGGCGGCGGCGGCAATTTGCTGTGCAGTTTGGACGGCGGGAAAACTTGGCAAAAAGACCGCGAAGTTGAAGATGTTCCCGCTAATTTTTACAGGATTGTCTTTATGGGCCCCGATCGCGGATTTGTGATCGGCGCGAGCGGTACTCTACTTAAATATCAAGGTTCAGCGCAAGCTGCTTGATAGTAGAATATTAATAGAGATTGTCTGTCGATTTGTTGTTGAAAGGAGGATTCTAAATGGCTGGTACAACTGGAGAACGTCCGTTTGGGGACATTATTACAAGTATCCGTTATTGGGTAATTCACAGCATCACCATTCCGGCTTTGTTTATTGCTGGATGGCTGTTTGTGCAAACGGGTTTGGCTTACGATGCTTTCGGAACTCCTCGCCCTAACCAGTATTTCACACCGCAGCGGGAAGAAGTGCCGATTATCTCGGATCGCTTTGAAGCTAAGAAACAAGTAGATCAGTTCATTGCCAAGTAATTTAACAAGGATTTGGAAAAATGACGAGCAGAACCCCAAACAATGAGCCAATTTCGTATCCGATTTTTACGGTGCGGTGGTTGGCAGTTCATACTTTAGGTGTCCCAACAATTTTCTTTTTGGGCGCGATCGCAGCAATGCAATTTATTCAACGATAGGAGTTTACAATGCCTGAGCGCGTTCCTAATCCCAACGAGCAGCCTGTTGAGTTAAATCGGACTTCTCTTTATTTGGGTCTGTTGTTGATTTTTACTCTGGGTATTTTGTTTTCCAGTTATTTCTTTAATTAACTGGTGTCTGAGTTGGGTTTCGATAGTTCGATCGAATTTGTTTAGCTGTGAATTAGTGAGGTGATGGCTATGTTTAGTGAAAGTGGCAGAATTCCTTTGTGGCTGGTAGCTACTGTCGCAGGCCTCGGTGTTCTGAGCATTTTGGGTCTTTTCTTCTACGGTGCTTATGCCGGTTTGGGTTCTTCGCTGTAAGGAGAAGTAAGCTGATTTTCGGCTTTTAACCCCCCTTCAAAAAGGGGGGTTTTAATTATGCGAAGTTTATTGGTAAAGCTGGGATAAATGTTATCGAAAGTGTTAATTTTTCGGCAAGTTTATGATAATTTAATTCTCTGGTAAGAGCGGGATTTTTTGTGGTTGGGTGGAGATTCGCTCAATAAACGGATTCCGGGCAGGTTCACCAATAACCCCAAAATCGATCGCCACTAGCCGACTATCGCCTCAAGAGTGTGGACAGATCCTGAAATTAGCCAAAAGTTGCGAGTAGAATGGTGCAAGAGCCGATCGCTCGATCGTAGTGCACAGCGAAATATGACCCCACCGCAGCCGCCCCGCAAACCTCAAACCGTCTTGGGTGCTATTACCCAAGCAGTCCAGACTATTGCCAAGGTTAATTTTAACCAGCTAGCGCTGAAACCGAATGCCAAAGTACCCGAACTGTGGGTGCAGGATGCGGGTGCAGCTAAAGCTGAGGTTTATCCGCTGTTGGGCGATCGATATTTGTTAGGTCGATCGTCCAAATCTTCAGATATTG
This sequence comes from Microcoleus sp. Pol7_A1, assembly GCF_036701085.1. NCBI lineage: Bacteria > Bacillati > Cyanobacteriota > Cyanophyceae > Oscillatoriales > Microcoleaceae > Microcoleus > Microcoleus sp. Pol7_A1. The sequence continues at coordinate 226,903 of NZ_JAUBQD010000001.1, read as the reverse complement.
TAGTTCGCAATCCCGTTGTCAGTCACGTCCACTTATCCCTGTCGCGGGATACTCGGCGGCGGACTCCTTTTGTCATCAAAGATGAAGACTCCACCAACGGCATTTACAGCGGCAAAAGGCGAATTAAAAGTATGTCGCTGCGTCACGGAGACGTGTTCACTTTAGGCCCGCCGGAACTAGCCGCCGCTGTCAGAGTTCAGTACGTATATCCGCCGCCTTGGTATTTGGAACTTGTGCGTTACAGCTTTTACGGCGTTAGCGGAATTACCGCCTTGATTGCGGTTTTGGTAGGTATGGAATCGACCAAGTTTCACGTGCGGCCTCTGCCGAGAAGTATCAATGGCCCCGTGATTGTTTATGCCCGCGACGGGCAAACTCCGCTGCGTCCTCCTCAGAATAACGCTCACTTAGAATTAAAAAAATTGCAGGATTTTTCGCCCTATTTATCCAAGGCGGTACTTGCTTCGGAAGACAGCCGCTACAATTGGCATTTGGGGGTAGATCCGCTGGGCGTTTTGCGAGCACTTTTAACTAATGTTCGCGGGGGCGGAATTCGTGAAGGTGGTAGCACTCTGACGCAGCAGTTGGCGAGGAGTTTGTTTCGAGATTATGTGGGAACTCAAGATTCGGCGGGACGCAAGTTACGGGAAGCTGTAGTGGCTTTTAAACTGGAGAACTATTACAGCAAAGACGAGCTATTGCTGACTTATTTAAATCGCGTGTTTTTGGGAATAGACCTTTACGGTTTTGAGGATGCGTCTCGGTTTTATTTTGGCAAGTCGGCGAAGGATTTAACTTTGTCAGAGGCGGCGACTTTGGCGGGAATTTTGCCTGCGCCAAACAGTTTTAATCCGATTCAAAATTATCAGTTAGCGGTGCAGTATCGCGATCGAGTGATCGAACGGATGCGCGCACTGGGGACGGTTTCTCAGGAAGAAGCCGATCGCGCGAGGCGATCGCGAATTGAAATTAATCCCAAAGCTCGCGAATTTCTGCAAAGTACGATCGCTCCTTATTTCTACAGTTATGTATTTGACGAATTGGAGTTTTTGCTGGGGGAGCAGTTAGCCAGAGAAGGCAATTTTATTGTAGAAACAGGTTTGAATCCCGGCCTGCAAAAAGTGGCTGAAGCTTCCCTCAGAAATGCTGTAGAAAATGCGGGAGCCAATGCAGGTTTTTCTCAAGGAGCAGTGGTAACTCTCAATACTACAACAGGAGAAGTCTTAGCTTTAGTTGGGGGCGTAGATTATTTGAAAAGTCAGTTTAATCGGGCTACCCAAGCTTTGAGACAGCCCGGTTCTACATTTAAGATTTTCACCTATGCAGCCGCCCTAGAACAGGGAATCTCACCCGATAAAACTTATTCTTGCGAGCCGCTTTCCTGGGGCGGACAAAGTTACAGCGGCTGCGAAAGAACCAGCGGCAGTGCGGATATGTATCGGGGTTTAGCACAGTCGGAAAATGCAATTGCTTTGAGAGTAGCACAAGATGTCGGTTTAGACAATGTAGTGGGAATGGCGAGGCGTTTGGGGATTACATCTGAACTGCGTTCTAACCCAGGTTTAGTATTAGGTGAAAGTGAAGTTAACGTATTGCAATTAACTGGTGCATTCGGGGTTTTTGCGAACCGGGGTTTGGGGAATCGCCCCCACGTAATCAAGCGAATTATTGACAGCAGCGATTGCAAAGATCGAAATAATTTTAACAGTTGCCGGGTGATTTATGACTATCAAAAAGATGGCATTGCCAATCGGCAGTTAGTTTCTGAAGGCGTAGCGGATACCATGACTGATATGCTGCAAGGTGTTGTGCGGGGAGGTACGGGCAGCAGTGCTGCTTTGGGGTTGGGAGAAGCTGGAAAAACAGGCACGACTAATGATAATAGAGATTTGTGGTTTGTCGGTTATATTCCCAGTCAGCAACTCGTGACAGGAGTTTGGTTGGGAAATGATGATAATTCTCCGACTGGGGGAGGTAGTGCAAATGCCGCTCAGTTGTGGGGGGAGTATATGCGGGAAGTGGCGCGTTGAAATCATCAGTCATTAGTCATTAGTCATTAGTTAGTAGTTAGTAAGCGGTTGTGCATTTAAACTGTATGTTGAGGGCGGGCTTTCCTGCCCACCCTACAAGAGTAAAAGTTTATTTGACCGTGCAATTTAAATGCGGATTAGCTTAGTCATTTTACAAATGACTAATGACTACAGATGCAATATTGAAATTTATTCTACAGTCTGAGAAACTGAGCGAAAGCTAACGCTCAAGAGTGAGCAATGACATCAATACGTTATTGATTTCAGGACTGATTAAGGTTAACTGAGCGATGATTTTTTCAGGGCTTGGGTTGTTCGTCTCCAAAGCGATCGCACATATTTTCGTTGGTCGATCGCGTGCAGTACAATAAAGGCCAGGAAAGTATAAGCAATCCAGAAATGTAAATCTCCTGCAAAATCTACAACCGCTGCATTTTGAGGAAAGATATCTGGCAAGGTTGCCAGCCAGAAGAAAGGGACATTCCCGCTTTTATAGGAATTAGAGAGGAAAAATCCGCTCAGAGGAACCGCTAGCATAAACAGATAAATTGCCGTGTGCAGTAGAAACCTGCGAATCCACTCACCTGTAAACTTGGGGAGGCGGCGCGTATACTTACGCCACCAAACTCGCTGCAAAATGAAAATACGCCAAGTTAGCAATCCAATTGTCAACACCCCAATCGATTTATGCAAAGTATAAGAGTTGCCTCGTAATGGTGTATTGTCTGGCATTTTAACCATCCAAAATCCCCCAAGCAACAGCAGCAGATAACAGGTTGCCATCACCGCGTGCATTGACCATAATTGCTTGAAGGCTGAATTCGCTCTAGGCTGGGGCTTTGTCTCTTGCGGAACTAATTTGGAACTCATCTAATGCCTCCTAAATATTGAATTGTGTTTTGGTTCTGTCAGTCGATTTTAGACTTTAGACTTTAGATTTTAGATTGTAGATTTTATATTTACTCGACAGATGAATCTGGGAGCATGAATTAGGGTCTAAAATTTTTATATCTCCGCGATTTAAGTCGGGGGCTTGTCTCCATTTTTGGGCGCGGTCATTCAATATATGCAAGTTCTATAAATCTCAGATCGACCATTGATTTAAAAAAAAATTGTAGGTTTTTGGCGACTAAGGCAAAGGAGAAAATAGTTTATATTGCAGTACAGGAATCGAAACAAACAGTTATGCAACGGAACTTTGGAAAAAAAGCCTCAAAAAACGACCCAAAAAAATATTATCAAATTATCGCCTCACAACACGCAATGACTGCCAACAAACGGCGAGATTTTCCGCGCGCTTTCGCTGGCATCCAGTGCTGGACGCAAAACCCATGAACAACAGATGCTGCGATAGCTTTCATAATAGAGGGCGAAAGCTAACGCTCAAGAGCGAGCAATGACATAAATATGTCATTGATGCGTCCAAGAATGACATCGGAATGACATCGAGGGTGCGAACGTCCCCGGCGAGCCAAATCAGAGGGAGCGAAATCAAAGCGATCGAAATTAGAGCGCTTCTGACCCCATCCTCCCGCTTATTCTACAGTCTGAGAAACTGGCCGACAGCCAGACAATATCGAGTGCAAATTGACGACATTTCCGATTACTGCGATCGCAGGTGCTGCAAATCCAGTCGCCTCAACTTGCTCTACAATTGTACCCAAAGTCCCGATCAATTCTTCTTGTTCCGGCCGCGTTCCCCAGCGCACTAATGCTACGGGCGTTTCTGCACTCATTTCGGCTGCTGTCAACTGCCCGATAATGTAAGGCAAATTGTGGATTCCCATGTATACTACAATGGTTTCGGAGCCGCGGGCGATCGCCTGCCAATTTACCTCCGGTCGATATTTTCCCGCTGATTCGTGACCGGTGACAAAGGTGACAGAGGAACTGTACGATCGGTGTGTTAAAGGAATTCCCGCATAAGCAGGGGCCGCAATTCCAGAAGTTACGCCGGGCACAACTTCTACCGACACTCCAGCTTTTACCAACTCTTCCATTTCTTCGCCGCCGCGGCCGAAGATAAACGGGTCGCCGCCTTTGAGACGAACTACGATCGCATTATCTCCAGCTTTTTCTATCATTAACTGAGTTGTTTCGTCCTGCATTAACGAGTGACGGCCTTTGCGTTTTCCGGCATCAATTCGTTCTGCTTGGGGGTTGATTGCTGCCAAAATTTGAGGGCTGACTAAAGCGTCGTAAATCACCACATCCGCGCACTCTAACAGAGCTTTTCCCTTCAAGGTCATCAAACCCGGATCTCCGGGTCCCGCACCTACTAAATACACTTTGCCTAAAGACATTTTTCTTGCTTCCTTTACCTCTTCTGTGCCACTGCGGTTCATTTTTGAATTAAATCCCCAATTAAGTCTGCTAATTCTACACTTGCGCCTAGAGGATTTGCGAGATGAAGTTCCGCCGCAGGAAATTGCTGCTTTAGCTGTGCGACATTTTTGGCGATCGCATCTGTAATTCCTCCATTAAATAAGAAGTATGGCACAATCCCTATTTGCTGCTGTCCACCACGAACCAAACTGTCAATTTGCTCTTCCAAACTCGGCTTGACCGACCAATACGCTGTCTGTGCACCGAGTTGGCTGGCGATTTCCTCAACTGTCGAGTTACCTCCGGGGCGACGGCTGCCGTGAGATAATAAAATCCATTTTGGCCATAGCAGATTGGGGAGAAAAGTCACCTCTTGCATCTGACTTTTTACCAATTTTGTTAAGCCTGCTTTCTGGGAACCTAAATGCGGGCGCAATTCAATTTTTAGCTTGTTACCAAAAGTTTGTTGGGCAATTTCCACCTCTGCCGGTATGTCTTCGGCGACGTGAACTCCCGGCAATAAAAATACAGGCAGGATTTGCAATTCTGTCAGTCCCAGCGACAGGGTACGTTCGCCAAAACTGCAAATTTGTTCGTGCAGCGGTGCGGGCCCGAGTTCTAAGGTGGCGGTTGCTACTGCGGGGAACGAGTCACCCAAATTTTGAGAAAGCAGTTGACCTAGGTTTTCCAAAGCTAGTTGGGGTCTGGGGTCGCGGCTGCCGTGAGAGACTAATAAATAGGTCGATCGCAATTTCAATATGGATTTAATGTTAATGTTCGATCTGGATCTGGACTTGCGCGCACTAACTCAAGAAACCGGGTTTTTCCACGGTTGCCAGAGGCTGCTGCGAAGTATTTTCGTAAAAAAAACCCGGTTTCTGCTTGAGTCCGGGAGAGTTTCAATAACTATAACATTTTTTAGCCGATCGCTCTTCATAGTGAAGAGTAGGTTGGGTAGAGCTTCGCGTTACCCAACCTACTCGGCTACTGTGCTGCGAGGCTAATTGCGGAATATTCCGATTAAACTCTAGGGCCTGGTTCAGCAATGTATTGGAAAGTAGGTTCAGAGTTCCAAGGGCCGCGTTCATCCTTGCCATTTGTTGACAAGTTAAAGTAGAGATCCACAGTGGAATCTGGCGGAATATTGCCGAACAAAGGATCGGTGAGTTTACCCAACGATTCTAGGGCTTTCATGAACATTTGAGTGTGAGAAATTTCGCGAGTCAGCAGAAAATGCAGCGTCTTTTTCGTTGCTGCATCCGGTGCTAGTTTAATCAATTCTTCGTAGGTTTGGCGAGCTCCTGCTTCGGCAGCGACATCAGCGCGCAAATCGCGCACCACATCCCCGCCTTCGTTGATATAAGCTGCTGTCCAAGCTTGACCTTGGCTGTCTAACAAGTGTGGGCCTACGCCGCGCACGGCAAACAAAGTGCTTTTATAAGCTTCTGTTTGGTCAACGTTTTTGGTGTGCATTTCTATGAGTTGCCCCACCATTTCTAAGTGGCTGAATTCTTCAATGGCAATATCTTGGAGCATATCCTTAATCCCTGCATTTTCACAGTGAAATGACTGCACCCAGTATTGCAAAGCTGCTGTCAGTTCTCCGGTTGCTCCGCCAAACTGTTCTAGCAGCAATTGCGCAAAACGCGGGTTAGGTTCGTCTACTCTCACCGCAGACATTAATTCTTTTTTGTGAAAAAACATGGATCGGTACCTCTTTCTAGTTCTCTTGTTAAAGTCTGAAGGATTGCAGACTTTATCTGTGTTCGCCTTAATCCATTGTGCGACAAGCGATCGCACCGAGCCTCGGTCGATGGATACATCTAGCTCGACAAATTTCTCTGCTTTCAGGTAGAGTTTAAATATGAAATTTTACTTAGTGAGTCGGTAGACTAAATTACTATTTAGGAGCAGCTTTATTGTCGCACTCGGTTAATTTTGCTGACAGGGCATCGAGATGCCGCAGCCACTGAATGCCGCCAACCCAACTGCGAGAGGGGAGGTGTCCGATTGGTGCTTGCTGACTAAATTTAATCTGCCCTAAAGTATTAGCAGAATTGTAGGTTTGCCAGTTGACCAGATCGCAAAATCTGATATAATCTCCCTTAACGCTTTCGTAAATCTGCTTTTGGATGCTGAAGCCAAACCGACCTTGACTGTAGTGCAACCACAGACGATCGACTGTTTGCAAATCTTCGCAGGGTAGCTGGTAAATTTGGCTAATTTCTAGCTGAGTTCCCGGTGGCTGGGAAAGAGATTGACACATCAAGCCCCAAGTTTCGCGATCGGCTTCTTGCCACTTTTTGTTTGACAAAAAATCCCGCAATTTGGTATAATCAACTCCCCGTGCAGAAATCATGGTCGGCTCGATATTTGAAGTAACAGATAAGGAAAAAGTTTCTGCGGAATTGGGGACGGCATTTGTGGGTAAAATTGGAGAATCAGGAGTTTGTAGCGCGCTGAGATCGGTTGAGTTGTCGCTATGACTGAGAGTAGGAGCGATCGGCTTTTTCGGCGAAAGCAAATTTTGATGGCGAATATCTAAAGCTGCTTGGGTATCTTGCAAAACTTCCGCAGCAAAACTGTACCGCTGATTGAGATTAGTTTGCAGCAATTTATCTAAAATTTCGCCTAACTCCTCGCTAATACTCGTGGCTTTGGGGAGAAACTCGCGCCACCACCAGCGATCGTTGTTGCAGTCGTACATATCTAAGGGAGGAACTTGCGTCATCAGGCGAATGCAAGTAACACCTAAACTGTAAAGGTCGCTAGCAGGAAATACTTTGCCGCGCATTTGTTCGGGAGCTACATAATCTTGACTGCCGATGAGCGTTGCTGGACGGAGTATGGCTGTATCAGTCATTAGTTTGGCAATGCCGAAATCGATCAATACAAGTTTGTTGTCCGATTGGCGGCGGATAATATTTTCGGGTTTGATGTCGCGGTGAATGACGCGCTTGTCGTGGATAAATTGCAGCACGGGCAATAAGTCTTGCAGCAGTTGCCAAATTTCATCTTCATCGTAGACATTCTGGTCTAATTCTTGTTTAAGAGTCGATCCCTCTATAAACTCTTGAACTAAATAAATATGACCTTCTTGTTCAAAGCAGGCTAATAATGTGGGGATTTGCGGGTGTTTTCCGAGTTCGTCTAAACGGACGCCTTCTTGCCGAAATAATTCAACGGCTTTGTTGAAAATTGCGGGGTCACGGTCGTAAAAATAAAATTGCTTGACTGCACAGCGCGGTAAAGATGGGATGTCTTCATCAATTGCTAGGAAAGTTTTACCAAATCCGCCTCTACCTAAAAGTTCAATTGGGCGATATCGCTGTCTCAGCAACAGGTTAAAGCCGCAGTTTAAGCAAAATTTGGCGGTGTGGGAGTTTTGAGGATTTTGACATTCTGGGTTGACACAGTAGCTCATATCGATTTTAGATTTTAGATTTTAGATTTTAGATGGCGGACAAGACTTTTTTTTAAACGAACCGCGAAGACGCGAAGCGGCGCGAAGGAATAGGGAAGAGAGAAAAGAGAGAAGAGAGAGGGTTGACAACTGATGTAGTTCGAGATATTAGGCTATTTTAATGCGCTGGGTCGAATCGGGACGCTGCCAGAGCTGCTGAGTCCGGGCCGCGCGACGGCCCGGGCGCGGGATAGTTGCCGATCGCGCGGAGCGAAAATTGTGCTAAACTCTTACTGTGCTTGAAATTTGAGGCACAATCGATCTGTCCGGTTCAGGGACGCTCAGAAATATTTCAAAATATTTTTGCCTTACCCCTAGACTTGTGCTGAGATCTGATGCTATAGTTAAAAACATATGGCGAGTGTAGCCAAGTGGTTAAGGCAGTGGTTTGTGGTACCACCATTCGTGGGTTCAATTCCCATCATTCGCCCTTTTAATTCTGAACTGTTTAATTCGATCGCCCGTCGGCTGTACGGTAATTTGCGATCGTCGTAGGGTGTGCAGTGCACACCTTAATCTTTTTGGGGATTTAGCGGTTCTGTCGGTACAAGTTCTGATGTGCTAATCTTAAATCCAATCTAAAGTCTAAAATCTAAAATCTAAAATCAAAATATGCCATCTTTAGTAACAGAAGATTGGGGATATAAATTTAGTGGCGATCGCACAATTAATAAGTTTATTCGGGATATTGAAGGAGAAGCAGCTTTAGGGAAATATTGCGATTGGGAATGCAGAGAACGTGCGGAAATTCTGATGTCGGAGATAGCTGGCAAATCGCACAATCTGTTCTACGTGCGCCGCCAAAAGGTAAATGAGAGATTTTCGGAAGAAGAAATCTGGGAATTGCTGCTTGCTACGGATGGAGATGATTTTGAATTACCCCAATTGTTGCAAAAAGCCGATCGCACTTTGCGGTTGTTAGCAACTGTACGCTGTGAAGACGGAATTGGCGGTTTAAAACTGCTGGATGCTGGTTTGGTGGCGGTTCCCAGAGGGAGGAAAGATGGGTATGCTTTGCCGGTGCAGTTGCGACTTTTGGCTAACAGTAGATCGCCAATTCCTGCAAAGTCGATCGCCCGCGTCCAACAAATGCCATTTTGGGACGACAGACACATACCAACTACCGAACAGCTAAAAGTTTGGCATACTTTTTTAAATGTGGAAAAACGCATCGCGGAAGCGCGTCAATTTTGCGTGCCTTTCCGAGGACACAATTACGGTTCCGGCTTCAAAATCGTCACTTTTGAAATCGATCGTAATTCCGCAACTCTTGACGGCTACGAGGAAAATTTCTTAGAATTGGGCGACTTTCGCGAAAGGCTAAAAAAGGCACGAAATGAAGAAATTATCCTGTTTGATTCGCCGCCCGGAAGCAGAAGCAGCCGCGATGGAGAGACATTGGGCAGCATCGCTGAAATTGACTTTGAACATGGTAAATTACGCATTAAGTTAGATGTTGATTTAGGCGATCGCATGGCGGGCGGCAGATATCAACTGCCCAAACAAGGATTCTTGTATTTTGAGGCTGCGGGCGATATCAGTCAGATCGAACGCAAGAAAAAAGCTTTAAAAATGCTGACAGACGGGCGCGCTCAAAATCCCTATTTGAGCGAGTTTTTATTCGACTCTTCTCAGGCGAGAATGCCGGAAAAACTGATTAAATTGGATCGGGAAAACTTATTAAATCGCAATGCTAATGAGGATCAACTTGCCGCCGTAGAAACCGTGCTTTCGGCGCGGGATTTAATTTTGATTCAAGGCCCGCCGGGAACTGGCAAAACGACTGTGATTGCGGAGATTTGCTATCAAATTGCCCGTCAGGGCGGCAAAACGCTTATTGCTTCGCAAGCAAATTTGGCTGTAGACAATGCTTTGAGTCGGTTAGTTCACAATCCGGCGATTCGGGCTTTGCGGAAGGGAAAAGCTCATAAGGTGCAGGAAGAAGGGCAGCCGTTTTTAGAGGAAAATGCGATCGGCACTTGGCTGCAAAATACGGCGACTGACTGCGAACAAAAGCTCTCGCAGCGCCAAACGAATGTCAAATCTTTGCGCCAGTTGGTGGCAGAATCCGAGCGATTTACCGCCTACTTTGTCGCCGAGAAAGATTTTTTTAATGAACTAAAACACCTGCACGACAGTAAAGCAAATATTGAGGAAAAGTACAGCCAGCAAACAGCAGATTATGAACTGATTTTAACCGAGAAAAGCGAGATTGAATCTCTAGTTAGTGGTTTAGAAAATCTGCTGGATGCGCCTAAGCTCAACTGGGAATCTCCAGAAGTTGCCGAGTTTATGCCCCGACTAAAACCATATTCAGAAGGCAATGTTTTAGTAGAAAACTTTATGGCAAATGTTCGGATTGCCGCTAGCAATGCTACTCAAATAGGTTTCGATCGCCCTGCTTGCGGCGCGTTTGGGATTGGGGTTTGGCTGCAGGAAACTGTAGCAGCGCAAATATCGCAATTTAAGACAGCATTCGATCGCGCTGATGATGTTTGTCACGCTATGTCAACGGTTGCGGAGTCGTTGCGGGTGTCGCGGCAGATGTCGGATGCTGTGAATCAACTCGAATTGGGCGATCGGCAAAATCAGACACACCGCCACAATCTCGAACAGAAAATCAAGAATTTGGAACTGCGAAAAGCGGAAATTGCAGCCGTTGTCGTTGCCGTTGCACAATGGATTGAGACGGCAGATACGGGGCTCTATGAAGTTGTGAAAACTTGCTGGCAAACGGGCGCAATGCTGACGGATGATATGGTAGAATTGCCCGCAGGATTGCTGAAAATTGCCCGATCGCTCAAATTGCCGATCGTGCCGCCCAAATGCAAAATCAATTTGCCCGATTTAGATCGGTTGCAAAAGGCGATATCCCACGAAGAAAGCGCGGGTTTTAAGGACATACAAGGGCAACAGTTCCGGTTTAGCGAGTTTCTGCACCTAAATTTGAGTCAAACGCCGATCGTTCTCTCTGCGGGCGATCGTACACAGTGGCAGCAACTAGCCAAAGACTTCGCCAGCTACTCCCAAGTCAGCCCGAGTCAGCGCAAATTTATCATTGAAAAAGCTGGCACTTTCTTAGGTAGCATTCAACAATTTTACAGTAAATCCTTGCAGCCAAATCATATCCAGGCTACCTTCGATCGCCTAGTCAAAGAATTGCTGCACAGTATCCTCGCAAATGCGCGTCAGTGCGTGGTTCCCCTGAAAACCGAAACCGAACAGCAGCTTATAAAACAGCAACAGTTATTAGATAAAATCGGTCAAACCTTAAACCAGCAGCAAATATCCGCCGCTAAACTTCAGGTAGAAACAGCGCAGCAAGAGGCAAACTTAAAAATTAGCGAAGTTACTAATTTGTTGCAAGCAATTGTCCAACAGCCAAACGCACCTGAAAAATTGCGGATTTTATCCGAACAATATCTCGCCCAAAAATCCAATATTTGGGAGCAACCGCAGCAGTTTGTCAAGCAAGTTGAGGCTTGGAAAGCAAGCACGGTTCAGCTTGAAAAATCCATTGCTGACTTAGATCCTTTTGGGGTTTTGGAGACTCTCAAAAACAGTCTTGACGAGCATTTATCCCCGCTGCAAATTGCGGCTGCAACTTCGCAGCAGCAACTCGCACAACTTCAAGCAGAATTGAGCGAAATTACCGCTCAACTGCAACAGCAGCAACCAACAGCAGCATTACTTGTTGAGAGAAATTGGTGGGAGTCAGCATGGCAAACTATCCCGACTCAATACCAGCCAGAAGTTCCGAATACAGGATTATTCAGCGTAGCTTTTTTAAGTAAAATTAAGCGCCTCTTCAAAACTTGGCAGCGGAAATTAGAACAAGAAGAAACAGCACTAAATCGCTCTCAAACGTTTGTGACAGATTGGATTCAAAAACTCCGCAATCCATCAGAAAAAGACCGCAACGATTTAAAGCAAATTTATATTGACAATGCCAACGTAATAGGCATTACTTGCGTGCAAGCTGCCAGTTTCGATTTTACTAAAAACTTTCCCAGCTTTGATGCAGTCATCATTGACGAAGTTAGCAAATGCACTCCCCCAGAGTTGTTAATTCCCGCTTTGAAAGGCAGAAAGTTAGTATTAGTGGGCGATCACAGGCAATTGCCGCCGATGTTTAATCAAAGTACGATCGACGATATTGCTGAAGACATCGGCTGTACCGGCGACGAACTTAGCTTCATAAAAGAATCTTTGTTTAAAGTATTGTTTGAAAATGCCAGCGACAGCATCAAAAAAATGCTGACAACTCAGTATCGAATGCACCCGCAAATTATGGGCGCAATCAATCAGTTTTACCAGCAAAAACTCAACTGTGGCATTCAGGAAGCTGACACCAAACGCGCCCACAACCTCGCAGGTAGAATCATTCAAGAAAATAATCACATTCTGTGGGTGAAAACGCCGATCGGACAAGGGTTTGAAGAGGAAAAACAGGGTACTTCGCGGTTGAATATCAAGGAGATTGATGCGATCGAGCGTTTGTGCGAACAAATGGAGACAGCTTGGCGGCCCAAAGTTGCCGACGGTGAACCACCGAAAGAAATCGGAATTATCACTTTTTATGCTGCTCAATTAAATGCAATTAAAGACAGAATCGAAGGCGAAAGATTCCCTGCTTTGAGCATCCGCACTGGTACGGTTGACATATTTCAAGGCATGGAAAGACCTGTAATTATTGTCAGCACAGTGTGCAATAATGTTAGGGGCGATATTGGATTTGCTAAGGAACCGGAACGGGTGAATGTGGCATTTTCCCGCGCTCAAGAATTGCTGGTAGTTGTCGGTTGCCACGATTTATTTACCCAACAAACAGGTACTGTCGGAAAAATGTATCAGGAAGTTTCAAAAACGGTGCGTCACTGCGGAGGTTTTGTAGATGTTTCTAGCGTCCTCAACTAAAACAATTGACTCAAATTTAAGTTCGCTAGCGGAACAAATTGAGCAACAAAATCCGGGTTTGTCAGTGTTGGCGGCGCGTCAATTCCGCTTTGCGATCCGGCAAACTCCGCTGGAGGTGGCGATTAGCGAACCGCGCCAGTTTAACGTGTTGGAAGAGTTCATTTTGCGGGCGGGCGTTGAGTTTGAACCTGCGCCAACTTTGAAGGAATTGGCGGATTTGCTGGGGTTAGACGAGATTTTTGTGAAGACTGCGGCGGCGACTCTGGTTAGTTTGGAAAGCTTGGAGGTGGCTGAAAATGGGAAAATTGCGATCGCCCCGCAAGGCAGAGATTTTTTCGATAAAGGTGCGGTTAGTCGATCGCAAATTCAATCAATTTACGCCATTTCCGATCCGCTTAATCAAACTCTTACCTTTAAATTCGATGCTTTAGCGGCAGAAGCTGTCAACTTGCCAGATTTAGCAGATTTAGTATTGCTCGAACATAAAATTACCGACCTTGCGGATTTAAGTATAGCAGAAATCCAGCCGTTAATTCAAGCTTCCGGCTTAGGAATTCACGTCCCTGAAAACGGCAAAATTGTGTCTAATTGCGATGTCATCGGCGACGATTTAGATATTTGGCAAACAGTCTCGATTTTTGTGTTGTTAGATGCGATCGAAAATAAAACTACTATTCAAGTCCGACAGGGAAAGCAAATATTAGAAACAGCATCAAACCGACTCAACGAACTTGAATCTCAACAAAAACTTTCCTTGAACGACTTGTGCGAATCAATCCCCGACATCGCACAGCAAGAGTCAGAGACAATCCCCGTTCAAAAAACTCCCAAAAAGCCATCTACAGCACAAGGAAGAAAGAAGAAGGAAGAAGGAAAAAGTAAGAAGCAATAAAACAGGAATTATACCATGTCCGATCGAACTATCACAATAAGATTGGTTTGTAATGAAGACTAAAGCCTTCACTACAAATACTTTGATTGCGGATAATTGACCGAACACGATATTACTGAGCCTTAACGCATTTCAGTATCCGCAAAGTAGCCGCCGCCCCGTAATTCCTTTTTGCAGAATCATTCGGAGCAAACCGCCAATTTCGTTAACAGTGGCAGCAACAGAACAATAAGAAGACATTTGAGTAATAATAGAAGCAGCCCAATAATTCTGAATGTCTGAAAAAGTTTTAGACGGCTCTTTAGCAACTAAATTCGGCTGCATTCCCCGCGCCGACAAACCAAATTCCGCCGCTCGACGGCGCACCGCCATCAATTCAGCGCGAGTGACGGGCTGCGTAGGTTTAAAAGTTCCATCTTGATAGCCGCTAACTATCTTGTTGTCCCGCGCAAATAGAACTTTTCCGGTACTCCAGCGGGAAATAGGAAGGTCGCTATAGGGACGGATAGAAACATTGCTAGGAAATGTGATATTAGCATCTTGTATTCCTTTCCAGGATTCCAATACTAAAGATACCAATTGCTCTCTGGTAACAGCAAGTTGCGGTCGAAAGGTATTATTTTGAGAAAACCGGGCTACAAACCCAAAGCCCACAGCTTCTTTAATTTCGGAAGCGTAGATATCATCGGTAGCTATCTCCGAATTGTAGAAAAGCCAGTATTGCCTACGGTATTGGTATTTCCTGCGGTATTTCCTGCGGTATTTCCTGCGGTGTTGGCTGCGGTATTGGCTGCGGTATTGGCTGCGGTATTGGCTGCGGTGTTGGCTGCGGTATTGGTATTGGTATTGGTATTGGTATTGGCTGCGGTAAGGGCTGCGGTATTGCTTCGGTATTGCCTCCGGTATTGCCAATTGTTCCCGGTGCGGGTTGATTGGTAGTGAAATAAAAGTGACCTAATGTTCGGCCTTGGTAAGCTCTTTTACTCAAGTGCCAAGCAGGATCGAGACTGATTTTCATGAAGTCGTTAACATCGCCGTTTGTCCGACCGATAATCACCGAATCACCTTGGAAATCTACCGGAGTTCCCATTAATAGAACATTGCCATCAACACTTTCCAATGTCAGGCTGTATTTTAATGCTAAATCGGTGCCGGCCATGCGAATTGAAAAGCCGTTACTGTCTGTTGCGCGACCACAAATACCGGTGAAATCAAAAGTAACTAATAACGGATTAACTTTCACGGGATTAGAGCCGCTTTCGCTCCAGCACTGCCGTTTGTCAGATACCTGTTCTAAAATTAGCAATTGGTAGCCACCGTAAGGGCGGGGTTGGGCGATGACAATTACTCGGTCTTGGCTAATTTCGGTTTCGTCAAAAGTAAATGCTTTAGCCGAACCGATCGCCCCGAGTGTTAAAATTGCTGAACCTGCCAGTGCGGCCGCTGTTCGTACAAGTGAATATTTCATGATTTTTGCCTATTGGCTCCTTATTTGAATGAGACTTATCTAGAATATAAAAAAGTCGTGTTCTTTAGACAACAAGATAGGATTTTAGCATCTCTTGTTCCGGTGGTACCAAGCGATCGCACAACGACAATAAAATTGGTTTGTAGCCCGGTGAGGGCGGGTTTATAGATATTCTGGATGTGAATTACACATTCTTCGTGAGATCCGCCCCTACAAGTGTTATGGCTATTTTACCGAGGTACTTGATATTACTTGCGGGAAATTATCGCACTATCCGCAAAAAAAATGGTGCGTTAACCAAGTGTAACGCACCCTAAAACAAACATTCAAAAAGCGCCTTTCCTGTCTAGCGGAACATACTGCTAACAGAACTATCTTCGTGAATCCGCCAAATAGTTTCTCCCAGCAAATTCGCTACCGAAAGCACTGTCAACTGCTTAAAACGGTTCTCTTCAAGCACAGGAATTGTATTCGTAACAATTACCTCTTCCAACACCCCGCTAGACAAACGCTCGATCGCCGGAGGCGAAAACACCGCATGAGTAGCACAAGCATAAACCTGCCTCGCACCCTCGCGGCGCAACAATCTCGCGCCCTCAGAAATCGTGCCGGCAGTGTCGATCATGTCGTCCACCAACACGGCTGTTTTGCCCCTCACATCACCGATGAGGTTCATCACTTCTGCCACGTTGTGAGCTTGGCGGCGCTTGTCAATAATTGCCAGGGGAGCATCGCCAAGTTTTTTGGCAAAAGCTCTCGCCCTAGCAACTCCGCCAACATCCGGCGAAACCACAACAATATCCGTCAACTTCTTGCTCGCCAGATAATCCAAAAGCACTGGCGAACCGTAAACGTGGTCAAAAGGAATGTCAAAATAACCTTGAATCTGAGCCGAGTGCAAATCCATCGCCAAAATGCGACCGGCCCCAGCTTCAGTAATCAAATTAGCCACCAACTTCGCAGTAATCGACTCTCTTCCAGCCGTTTTGCGGTCAGCCCTAGCATATCCGTAATAGGGAATGACGGCAGTAATTTGTCTGGCCGAAGCGCGCCGACAAGCATCGATCATAATTAACAATTCCATGAGGCGATCGTTTACCGGACCACAAGTGGGCTGAATCAAGTAAACATCGCAACCCCGAATCGATTCTTGAATTTGAACGTAGAGTTCCCCATCAGCGAACCGCTTGCGAACCATCGGCCCCAAATCGATCCCCAGATAGCGAGCCACCTCTTGGGCGAGGGGAACATTAGCAGAACCGGAGAACAGCCGGAGACGGTCGTGAGCGGAAACCGGCGGCTCGGGAAGCGAAAGCGGTAAAGTAGCAGAACGGATCACAGCAGGCCTCTTGCAGGACGTTTATTCCACCGCTATCTTACCATCTGAAACTAGAAATATTCAGCCAATTCTTTGAGAGATTTAACTTTCGGAGCTGCCACAAGTGTGAAGTTAGGCGAACTGAATAGGACTTGGAGAAATATGTCCGATAAACCGGGTTTCTAGCCCACCTTCCGCATTTTCAACGGTCACAATCGGTTTTTAGTTATTTTTATCTAGCAATAAAGCTATAAATTATACTTTGATACCGTAGGTTAACCGATCAAAAACTTTTTAAAGGCATAATTTATTACTTTACTTTCGATCCGACATTCCGCACCCTCAACGGTCACAATCGGTTTTTACTTATTTTTATCCATCAATAAAGCTATAAATCGTACTTTAATACCGTAGGTTAACTGGTAAAAAACTTTTTAAAGGCATAATTTATCACTTTAAAGATAGAGTTTTCTGCGTAATTATACTATGTGACACCCCAGGCGGCGGAATGTGGGTTAAAGATAGAGTTTTCTACGTAATTGTGCTGTGCGATACCCCAGGGTGCGGAATCTGGGCTCTAGCGATATCATTACTGGCAGAAGTACGATCGCACTTCTGCCCCTACGTCTCAAAATTCTGGCGCGAGCCAATTTGGGGTCGAGGCTGGAAGTCTAGCCGCCCAAAATTCAGTCGAAGGCCGAAGGCATCCGGGTTTAATGCAATAAAAATGCCACCAACAGGCAATAAACTTGAAAAATACTGTAAAAAAAATTAAGAATCGGGAGCGCACTCCAGATTTTTGATATCGGGCAAAGCAAGGTAGAAATCGATGAGCTTAAGAGAACGCATTGACGCAGAAATCAAAGCAGCCATGAAGTCCAAGGACAAAGTTCGCTTGGAAACAGTTCGCGGCATCAAGAAATTTATTCTCGAAAAAGAAGTCAGCCTCCGTCCCTCCGGCCAAGACACGCTGACAGAAGCTCAAGAACTGGAAATTTTGATGCAAATAGCGAAACAGCGCCGGGATTCGATCGAACAATACCGCAAAGGCGGCCGCGAAGATTTAGTCGCACAAGAGGAGGCGGAGTTAGCAATTGTTGAAGAGTATTTGCCGCCGCAGATGTCAGACGAAGAGGTGAGTCAAGTCGTTGACGAAGTGATTGCTTCGGTTGGCGCTACTTCTGCAAAAGATATGGGCAAGGTGATGGGCAAGGCAATGCAGCAGCTTAAAGGCAAAGCAGACGGTAACAGAATTCAAGACATGGTTAAAGCAAAGCTTAGTCAATAGTCAGCAGTCAGCAGTCAGTAGTCAGTAGACAGTAGACATCTCCGATAAATAATCTCAAGCTTTATAGAGATGTATGGCTTAGGCCGAGGGGCGACAATTTATTAGGGCTAAGACCAAAAAACCCGGTTTCTACGAAAAATCGTGCATTTCTCCCTTGAGATATTGACGCAGAAACCGGGTTTTTGCTCGGATATGCGGGTTGCAACCTGTGTATTTTCGTGAAAAGACCCGGTTTCTCAGCATCCTTGCGTTCAATAATGTCAAAAAAATGTACAATGCTAATTTTGGTCGGGACTGGGGACTACAGACAGTGAAGTATGCTCAAGAGCATTAAAGACATAGCATTACTAAGTCTGTGAGCGATCGTCTATTTTTTAACAGTTTCTACTTAAACTTATGCAGCCACCTATTGCTATTGGAACTCTCCTACAAAACCGCTACCGCTTGGTGAATATTTTAGGTCAAGGAGGATTTGGCCGGACTTATTTAGTAGAAGATTTGGGGCGGTTTCAAGAACGCTGCGCCCTGAAGGAATTGATTCCGGTGCAAAGCGGGCCTTACGTTTTGGAAAAATCGAAGGAATTGTTTCAAAGAGAGGCGGCAATACTTTACCAAATTGGGCACCCACAAATTCCCCAGTTTCGGGCAATATTTGAAGAGAACCAGCGTTTGTTTTTAGTGCAGGATTACGTGGAAGGGATGACTTACCGCGAACTGATGCTCGATCGAACTTCAAATGGTCGCACCTTCACCGAAGCCGAAGTCTTGGTATTTATCCGGCAAATGCTGCCCGTACTGGCTCACATCCACGCCCGCGGCATCATCCACCGCGACATCTCCCCAGAAAATATCATCCGCAGGGAAAACGATCAAATGCCGGTACTGATTGACTTTGGAGTGGTGAAGGAACTCGCCACCAAAGTTCAGTCTCCCGAAGGAACAGCCCACGCGACAACTGTCGGCAAAATCGGCTACGCGCCGATGGAACAGTTGCAAAGCGGGCGGGCAACTGCCAGCAGCGACCTCTACGCTTTAGCTGTAACGGCGATCGTCCTGCTGACGGGCAAAGAACCGCAGGAATTGCTCGATCAAACCACGCTGCAGTGGAATTGGCAGCAGCGAGTGCAGGTGAACACGGGTTTGGCTTTGGTGCTGAATCGGATGTTGAGCCGGTCTCCGGGCGATCGATATCAATCTGTCAGCGAAGTCGCCCAAGCACTCGACAACCAAACTAATCCTAAGCCTAGCCAGCCAACTGTACCGCCCGCGCCAGCAGTAGTAGTGCCGACAAACCCTTCGCTAATAGCAACGGTGGCCGTGGGCCGGTCGCCGGAGCCAGCCGCCCAGAGTTCCCACCCCCAAAACCAGCCAGACCCGTTAATTGAGCCTGTTGGCGGCTCTTTTTGGGACAATCCCATCGCTGCGATCGGACTGCTGACGGGCTTAGTAATCTTGACTGGCTTCGGTTCCTGGGCCTTAGTAGGCTCATTTCTCAACAATTCGCGCCCCAAACCCACTCCGACACCGCCAGCACTTACAAGTCCGACGCCGACACTAACTCCGATACCAAACCCGCTACCTTTGCCAACCCCAACCCCGCAACCTTTGCCGATACCAAACCCAGAACCTTTGCCGGAACCAAGTCCAGAACCTTTGCCGGAACCAAGCCCAGAACCTTTGCCGGAACCAAGCCCAGAACCTTTGCCGGAACCAAGCCCAGAACCTTTGCCGGAACCAAGCCCAGA
>NZ_JAUBQD010000001.1:201409-207357 GCF_036701085.1 Microcoleus sp. Pol7_A1 | reverse complement strand
ACCAAGCCCAGCGCCAACTCCGACACCCAAACCGACGCCGGCGCCGACTCCAGCGCCCAAACCGACTCCGAAACCGACGCCCGCACCAACCCCCGCACCGAAACCGACGCCCGCACCGACTCCCGCACCGAAACCGACTCCCGCACCAACTCCCGCACCGTCACCGGAACCTGCCCCAACTCCCGCACCGTCGCCGGAACCTGCCCCAACTCCCGCACCGTCGCCGGAACCTGC
Source organism: Microcoleus sp. Pol7_A1 (assembly GCF_036701085.1). NCBI lineage: Bacteria > Bacillati > Cyanobacteriota > Cyanophyceae > Oscillatoriales > Microcoleaceae > Microcoleus > Microcoleus sp. Pol7_A1. The sequence continues at coordinate 207,123 of NZ_JAUBQD010000001.1, read as the reverse complement.
CCCAACTCCCGCACCGGAACCGGAACCCGCACCGGAACCGGAACCTGCCCCAACTCCCGCACCGTCGCCGGAACTCTAAACTTCTGGCAAAATTCCCCTAGACTGATGTTGAGGCCAATTATTTGTTAGCTATTTGTCAATGAACTCCTTGCTAATTGCTGGAACTGATACCGACGCGGGCAAAACTGTTTTGACCAGCGCTCTGGCTGCTTATTGGCAAATGTATTTTCCAGATCGCAGTTTGGGAATTATGAAGCTGTTGCAAACGGGAACGGGCGATCGCGAACTCTACACCCGTTTGTTTGCCCTCGACCAATCCCCCGAAGAACTCAATCCACTGCACTTTGATGCGCCTCTAGCACCGCCGATTGCAGCCGAACAGGAGGGGAGACATATCGAACTCGAAAAGGTTTGGACGGCTTGGCAAAGCCTCTCTGAGCGCAAGGATTTTGTGTTGGTGGAAGCTTTGGGAGGACTTGGCTCGCCTGTAACGTGGGAACTGACGGTGGCCGATATTGCCAGGGATTGGCGGCTGAGGGGGGTTTTGGTAGTACCTGTGAGGTTGGGGGCGATCGGGCAAGCTGTGGCGAATGTTGCTCTCGCCAGACACACTGGTTTTAAGCTGAGAGGAATTGTGCTTAATTGCGTTAAAGCTTATTCCGAACAAGAAATTGCCGATCGAGCGCCGGTAGATTTGATCCAGTCGCTAACTCAAATACCTGTGTTGGGTATTTTGCCGCATTTAGATGACCCGACTGACCTTGCTAAATTAGCTAAAGCAGCTTCCCAATTAGATTTAGAGCGGTTGCTACCTGGGGTTAATTTAGTTCCTCAGACTTCTAAATAACCCTATTCTAAACACCTCTGTTTCTCATTCTTTTCTTCCTCTGCGTACTCTGCGCCCTCTGCGGTTCATTTAAAAAAATATCCGGCACAACTCAGATAGGATTGAAGAAGATTTTATTTTAACCTCAGAGACCGCAGAGACCGCAGAGAAAGAGCAGAGAGAGTTTCACAACTTATTCTGGCTTGCTATAATGAGTGATTACCATTTATTAAGTGATTAAAGAGCAAAGTTAATCAAAAAAAAGGAGAAGAAAACATGGTTTCTACTTTACCGAATTTAACCTCTGTGGATTTATCTCAATTGCGGCTGGAAATTAGAAATTTGCAGCCTCAGCTAGTAGAATGGCGTCGCCTTTTGCACCAAAAACCGGAGTTGAGTTTTGATGAAAATTTAACGGCGCAGTTTGTCTCGCAAAAGTTGCAGGAATGGGGAATAGATCATGAAACTAATATTGCTAAAACTGGTATTGTCGCCACTATAGACAGCGGCAAACCGGGGCAGGTTTTGGCAATTCGGGCGGATATGGATGCTTTGCCCATTCAAGAAGAAAATGAGGTGGATTATCGATCGCAGCATGATGGAATTATGCACGCTTGCGGTCACGACGGTCACACTGCGATCGCCCTCGGTACTGTTTGTTATCTCGCAAAGCACAAACACAGCTTTTCGGGTAAGGTAAAATTTATCTTTCAGCCCGCCGAAGAAGGCCCAGGGGGCGCAAAACCGATGATTGAAGCGGGAGTTTTGAAGAATCCTGATGTTGATGCGATCGTCGGCTTGCATTTGTGGAACAATCTACCTTTGGGCACTGTAGGCGTCCGCAGCGGCGCGTTGATGGCGGCTGTCGAAGTTTTTGACTGCACGATTTTTGGCCAAGGCGGACACGGCGCAATGCCGCATCAGACTGTGGACTCGATCGTAGTTACAGCCCAAATTGTCAGCGCTTTGCAGGCAATTGTCGCGCGGAACATTGACCCGATCGACTCAGCGGTAGTAACTGTCGGCAAATTCCACGCAGGCGACGCCCACAACGTGATTGCCGACACCGCTCAAATCGGCGGCACGGTGCGCTATTTCAATCCAGCATATCAAGGTTATTTTGCCAAGCGAATCGAGCAATTAATTGCCGGAATTTGTCAGAGTCACGGGGCCAATTACAAATTGGATTATTGTGCGCTTTACCCGCCAGTTATTAATGATTCGAGAATAGCTGAATTGGTGCGTAGCGTTGCAGAATCGGTTGTCGAAACTCCTGCTGGGATCGTGCCGGAATGTCAAACAATGGGCGGCGAGGATATGTCGTTCTTTTTGCAAGAAGTTCCCGGTTGTTATTTCTTTTTGGGTTCAGCAAATCCCGAGAAAAACTTGGCTTACCCGCACCATCACCCGCGCTTTGATTTTGATGAAACTGCGCTGGGGATGGGTGTAGAAATGTTTGTGCGGTGTGTGGAAAATTTTTGTGCGATGTAAATAAGCCTTTTATGGGCGGGCTAGAAGCCCACCCCACAAGAAATTCATTCTTTGTGGAACAGGCAAATTCATGTCTTGTGGAACAGGCATCTTGCCTGTTCAGGAGAATGGTACAACATCTCAGATATTACCGAGTTTGAAAGATATTCTGCACCATTTTCTTATCTACACTCGCTGCCGCCTTATCCAATTCGGCAATCTCGCCCGAGTCTAACTCCCAGCCCAAAGCACCGATATTATCCCTCGCCTGTGCCGCAGATTTAGCCCCCGGAATGGGAATAGTTTCTTTGCAGATGCACCAGTTAATTGCTACCTGCGAAACAGTCTTGTTTCTGAATGCCGCTATTTCTCGCAAACATTCCAAAAGCGATCGCATTCCCGGAAGTAGCTGCTTGCACGCCAAACCTCGGATACCTTTAGGAAGAGAGTTATTTTCCGAGTATTTACCCGTCAGCAAACCCAAGGCTAGAGGACTGTAAGCAATCAATTTTATCCCCAATTCATCGCAAACATCTTTCAATCCGAGTTCCGTCACCGGATAGGTAGAAAGTAGCGAATATTGCACTTGTAAAGTAACAATAGGAATTTGGCGATCGCTAAATTTACGATGCACCCATTTCAGGCGTTTAGGCCCGTAATTAGACAAGCCCACTCCCTTGACCAATCCTTGCTCGTAAAGGTCAGCCAAACCGTCTAAAAGAGCGCTTTCTTGCCAAGGAGCGTAATTGGCTGTAGACCAGTGCATTTGCACCAAATCTACATTTTTTCCGAGGCGCGCAGCAGAGGCTTTGCAAGCCGATATCATTGATTGTCGCGTCAGTCTCCAAGGATAAGCAGCCAGTTTTGTCGCAATACAAATACTCTCTTTATTTGCACCTTGATATTGTTGAGAAAACTGCCCCAAAAGCTGCTCGCTGCGTCCATTTAATTTCCCAGTTCCGTAAGAGTCGCCGGTATCGAATAAAGTGACACCGCTGCTGACGCAAAGATTGAACGCGGCTTGCAATTCCTCGTCCATACTTTCATTGTAGCCCCAGAGGAATCTGTTGCCCCAGGCCCAAGTGCCGCAGCCCATTTTTGGCAGTAAAATTTTTTGGTTAGTTTGCATTTTTATTGATGATTAATGATTGAGATCGCGGTAAGGTGCGCATTGCACACCCTACTTTTTAATTCTTTTACGTGGTTGGCGAGGGCGAAGGTGCGCTGTTTTTGGTAGGTTGATCCGGCTTAGCTTTGGGGTCTGGTTTGGGTGGCGCAGGCGGAGGGAAAGTCGCCGCGCGTCTGGGTATTTGTAGCGCTGTTCGGAATGCAGAAGACGGGAAGAAATCGCTAAATTGAGAAAGTCGAACAGCGATGGGTTCTGGTGCAGATTCCCACAAGCTTTCGTAGTAGAAGAAAGCGACGCCTAAGCCGTATCCTTGGACTGCTTGCACCTGAGATTTAATTTGCTCAATCGGTACGGGGTTATTTCTCAAACCTGTCATAATCCCAACTCCGGTGGGAATTTTTTGGTGTGCTTCTTGCATTTCGGGACGGTTAATTTTTTCTACAAATGATTCTAAATTGGGACGGTACACTTGCACGATTAGCTCGTCGGCAATATCCAAACGTACCCAAGTCAGCCAATCTTGCAGGTGATGTTTGTAAGCAAACTCGTAGTAATTGGGAGAAATCGAGAAAATTGCATTGGGTTTGACTGCTTTGACGGCTTGATTTAGCTGCGACATAAAAGCGGTAATTTTATTAGCTCGCCACTGCACCCATGCTGGGTTTTGAAAATCTTTGGGCGGAGCTTTTTTTGTTTCTTTGGTATACAAAGCAACTGTGTAGTCATCGTAGCCAAATTCAGACGGCAAACTCATGTGATCGTCAAATTGAATGCCGTCTGCGTTATATTGAGTGGTGATTTCTAGTACGAGTTCAGTAATGAATTGCTGCACTTCTGGATGAAAGGGATTGAGCCAAACTACTTCGCCGCCGGCGTCGTTTGATGTTTGGCTGCCGTCCTGTTTTTGTGTCAGCCACTCGGGATGATTTAAGGCTAATTCTGATGTGGGAGGAGCCATAAAACCAAACTCAAACCAAGGAATTACTAGCAGGCCTTGGCGGTGAGCTTTATCAATTAAATCGGCGAGCATATCTTGTCCGTCTAACCCTCTGTAAACAAAGGGTTGAATGTCTCTTTGCTGCGCTACATAGCTGGGATACATTGCATAGCCAGAATTCCAGGCTACAGGATAAATAGTGTTGAAATTTAACCGTTTTAGTTGGCTGACAGCATCTTTTAGTTTGCGACGATCTCTGAGGATGTCTTTGTCGTTTGTCGTCATCCAAACGCCGCGAATTTCCTGGCGGGGTTGCTGGGCGATCGCCGGAATCAAGTTGTTCGCCAGCAATACTATAATGAATGAGAGGGCAAACAGAAGCGGTAAAAGAGTTTTAATCGATCGCTGCCAACTGCGCGGAATGATGCGTAATGTCATAGTTTTGAATGGTGAGTTAGCTGTAGAAACACACCCCGGCATAATTTGGTGATAAAATTTGCTCGCTCTACAGTCTACAACCATTGGCGCTGAATGTGGAATCGGTTAAGTGCAATGGGTGGATTGATGTTATGCGATCGCAACTGAGCGAAGTATAATCCATGAGACAGAGAGTAGGTGAGAGCATTCTGTCAAAATGCTGGGAGATTATTGATTACGCACTGCAAGCTCTCCTTACCGGACATTGCCCCCAAGGATGCCTAGTGCTGTACAATATTGGTGCTGGAACATCTCGATCGAACATCTGTAATTGTGAAACATTTAGTGTTAATTGGCGGCGGTCACAGTCATGCTATCGTATTAAAAATGTTCGGTATCAAACCGCTGCCGGGAGTGCGTTTGACTCTGATTAGCGACGTGCTGCACGCGCCTTATTCGGGGATGCTGCCGGGGCACGTTGCCGGGTTTTACAATTACGATGAATGTCACATTGATTTGCGATCGCTCGCTGAATTTGCCGGATGTCAAATATTAATCGATCGAGCGATCGCGATCGACTTTAACAAAAATTTAGTGATTTGTCAAACTCGCCATCCGGTTAATTTTGATTTGCTTTCTGTGGATATCGGCAGCACTCCTGCGACTTTATCGGTACCGGGTGCGGCAGAATATGCAATTGCAGCTAAACCCGTACCGGAGTTTTTAGCTAGTTGGAATCAGTTAATTTCCGAAAGGCAAAACTCTCTCCAAAAACCGCTGCGGATCGCCATTGTCGGCGGCGGTGCAGGCGGCGTAGAATTAGCATTAAATATGCAATCTCGATTGGGGAAGGAAGAAGGAAGAAGGAAGAGGGAAGAAGGAAGAGGGAAGAAGGAAGAGGGAAGAAGGAAGAGGGAAGAAGGAAGAGGGAAGAA